>JAZSNZ010000012.1:0-25562 GCA_045536645.1 Acutalibacteraceae bacterium | reverse complement strand
CGACTTTCGCCGCCGTCCAGATGCACGGTCACGTTGGTGTTCTTCTGACACCAGCCGTTTTCCACAGCGGCCACCACGGCGGCGCACGCGCCGGTGCCGCAGGCGAGGGTTTCGCCGGAGCCACGTTCCCAAACACGCATTTTAAGAACGCCGTCGGGGAGAAGGTTTACAAATTCGGTGTTGACCCTGTCAGGGAACACGGGATTATTTTCAAATTTCGGCCCGATCTTCTCAAGCTCGATGCTATCGACGTTTTCATCGGTGAAAATAACGCAGTGGGGATTACCCATTGAAACACAGGTAGCAGTGTAATCAGTGCCTTCTATGTTAAGATTTATTCCGATCGCCTTTTCGCTTTCAAGGAGAACAGGTATAAGTGCGCTTTCAAGCACAGGCTCGCCCATATCGACCCTGACGCTTTTTACCATATTATTATCATCAAGTGTAAGATTTAAAACCTTGATGCCTGAAAGAGTCTCAATTGTCACAACGGTCTTGTCGGTAAGAGCTCTGTCGTGAACGAACTTGCCCACACAGCGGATTCCGTTTCCGCACATCTTGCCCTGAGAACCGTCCTCGTTGTACATATCCATTTTAAAATCCGCCACATCGGAAGGGCAGATGAGGATTATTCCGTCAGAACCTGCACCAAAATTGCGGTTGCTCAGCCAACGTGCAAGCTCAGGAGGATTTTCTATAGCTTCTTTTGTACAGTCAAAATACAGATAATCATTTCCCAGACCCTGCATTTTTACAAAAGTCATAATATCACCCTGTTTCAAATAGCGAAAGGAGCGCAGAAATACGCTCCTTTACTGTTATTCGGATAAACAGACAGACCATGCACCTGTGATTGCCATGTATGAAAGTGAATAAACAGTGCGGTGCATATTGGTCAGCCTCCTTAAAAAATTAATATCTGCCGAGATATTCGTCAATCTCCCACTGGGAAACACGCTTGTTGTAGTTGTCCCATTCGCTGCGCTTTGCACGGGAGTACTTTTTATATATGTGTTCGCCTATGCATTCTCTGATATATTTGTCAGCTCTCAGCTCACGGATAGCATCGATAAGACTTGAGGGGAGATTCTCGATCTCAAGCTCAGCACGCTCATCTTCAGAGAGTGAGTAGATGTTTGAATCAACGGAGTGCTTGGGGGTAAGACCGCGCTTGATTCCGTCAAGACCTGCGAAAATTGCAGCTGCTATTGCAAGATAGGGATTGCAGGAAGGGTCGGGGCTTCTCAGCTCAACTCTTGTTCCTGCGCCTCTTGCAGCAGGGATTCTGATAAGAGGACTGCGGTTTGCAGCAGACCATGCAATGTAAATGGGAGCCTCAAAGCCGGGAACCAAACGCTTGTAGGAGTTTACAAGGGGATTTGTAAAGGCTGTAAAACCCTTGCAGTGTTCCATAAGACCTGCAACGAACTGGTAAGCAACCTCGGAAAGCCCCATGGGATCGACGGGATTACAGAAAGCATTCTTGCCGTTCTTTGTAAGGGAGAGATTCAAGTGCATACCGCTGCCGCATATACCGTAAATGGGCTTTGGCATAAAGGTTGCACAGAGCTTGTGTTCATCGGCGATAGTCTGAACGGCGAGCTTGAAGGTCATTATATTATCGGCAGTAGCCAGAGCCTCGCCGTACTTGAAATCTATTTCGTGCTGAGCAGGGGCAACCTCGTGGTGAGATGCTTCAATTTCAAAGCCCATCTGCTCAAGGGTCAGACAGATGTCTCTGCGGCAGTATTCACCGCGGTCGGCAGGGCCCATATCGAAGTAGCTGCCTCTGTCATCGCTTTTTGTAGTTGCATAGCCGTGCTCATCCTGATGGAACAGGAAGAACTCAAGCTCAGGACCTACATTGAGCTCATAGCCGAGAGAATCAGCCTCCGCTATAGCCTTCTTGAGAACATAACGGGGATCGCCTTCAAAGGGAGTGCCGTCGGTTTTGTAAACATCGCAGATGAGTCGGGCGGTAACACCGTCATTCAGTGTCCAGGGAAGAATTACGAAGGAATTAAGGTCAGGATAGAGATACATATCCGACTCTTCGATTCTCACAAAGCCCTCGATGGAAGAACCGTCAAACATACACTGATTGTTCAGCGCACGCTCAAGCTGGCTTGTGGTGATGGTGACATTTTTCAGTGCTCCGAAAATGTCAGCAAACTGCAGACGGATAAATTTGACACCGTTTTCCTCAGTCATTCTGAAGATATCCTCACGGGTATATGCGGCCATAACCAACGTCTCCGTTCAATACTGTAATAATGTATATATTTTATTCTCAGAACAAGGCAATGTCAACAAAATAAAGTGCTGTAATTGATAAATCGTGAATGTTGTCAATTCTTAAGGCAAGGTGTATAATTGTTTTAGTACATTAATGCGGAGTTGATATAATGTATACCTGTGTAAAGAGTCTTGCACACTCAGGTCTTACCGCAATACCGGTGGATGTGGAAGCTGATTTTTCAAAGGGAATGCCTTCCTTTGATATTGTGGGACTGGGAGATACTACAATTCGTGAAGCCAAGGACAGAATAAGAGCAGCCTTTCGAAACAGCGGCTTTGAATTTCCCGTTGGAAAGATAGTTATAAATCTTGCACCTGCCAATATTCCCAAGGCAGGCTCGCAGTTTGACATGGCAATATTCATAGCACTTCTTGTTGTATCGGGACAGATAAATCCTGTCTCGGATAAGTCCATATTCCTCGGTGAGGTGTCCATAAATGGAGCTCTTCGTCCTGTCAGAGGTGTACTTGCAAAGATACTTCACGCCAGAGAAAACGGATGCGACAGTATATTTGTTCCGGAGGACAACAGGGAAGAGGCAAGCTCGGTCGGAGGCATCAGGGTATATCCTGCCGCCCACATTCTCGATGTCATAGCCCATATAACAGGAAAGAAACTTCTCGAGGCTGTAACAGCCCTTGATTTTGATAGTATAAAAGAAGATGATTTTGAAATCGACTTTGCAAATGTAAGAGGTCAGGCAGTGGCAAAGCGAGCGGCAGAGATAGCGGCGGCAGGAGGACATAATCTTATGCTTATCGGACCTCCCGGCAGCGGAAAGAGTATGATAGCCAAGCGAATGGTGACTATATTGCCGGAGCTTACGTTTGAGGAATCAATTGAGGTTACAAAGATTCGTTCTGTATGCGAAAGTTACGGAAAGACAATAAGGCTTACGAAATCAAGACCTTTCAGAGCACCTCATTACAACGCATCTCTTCCTGCACTGGTAGGAGGCGGAGCGCACCCGAATCCGGGAGAAATATCCCTTGCCCACAATGGCATTCTCTTCCTCGATGAAATTGCGGAGTTTTCGACCCGTGCATTGGAAGCTCTGAGACAGCCGATGGAGGATAAGGTGGTAACCATATCGAGAGTAGCATATAATGCCACTTATCCATGCAGTTTTCAGCTAATAGGAGCAATGAATCCCTGTCG
The DNA here is from genome assembly GCA_045536645.1 of Acutalibacteraceae bacterium. Lineage (GTDB taxonomy): Bacteria > Bacillota > Clostridia > Oscillospirales > Acutalibacteraceae > JAISGQ01. Next base: position 22,105 of record JAZSNZ010000012.1, on the reverse strand, counting down.
CTGCGGATATTTCGGACATCCCGAGCGTCAGTGCAGCTGCACCCCTGCGGCGGTGACAGGATATCTTCAGAAGATTTCGGGGCCTTTGCTTGATCGATTTGATATGCACGTAGAGGCAAGTTCCGTTAAATTTGATGAGCTTTCAGCTGCCGCGCCGGAGGAAAGCTCTGCGGAGATACGCAAAAGGGTAGTAAAGGCAAGAAATATTGCTCTTGCAAGACTTGAGGGCACAGGCATCAACTGCAATGCGGCCATAACACCCGAGACAATCAGAAAGATGTGTGTTATGACACCGGACGCAAAGAAGCAGCTTGAAAGAGCATACACGGCCTACGGCTTTTCCGCTCGTATCCACGACAGGATACTCAAGGTGGCGAGGACTATAGCAGACCTTGACGATGCAGACTACATACAGGCTCATCACATTGCAGAGGCTGTGCAGTACCGCCTGCTGGAGAGAAAATACTGGAACAGGTAAAAGTATGTGCATGATACCTAAAATGAGAAAATAACATATGATATCCGATTTCGAGTACAGATACGAAAATGACCTTGACCTGGACTATGAGTGCGCAATTGAGGCCATGCACTGGATAGACTCGCTGAAGAAATAATATGTTTGCAGTAATTAAAACCCCACTGAGAAGCCTTGGCCTCTCAGAGGGGTTTGTCATTTACGAACCGTAGTTTAATATTGTGCCGTTTGTTACAAGCTCGTTTGCACTTGTCATATAGCCTGTAAATACGTTGTAAGCAGTTGCATCGAGGATAATATACCACTTGCCGTTGTCATTCTTCATGCTGAGCTCGATCTGAGTTGTGATCTTCGGTGCATCGCCCTGACCGGCAAGTGCAATGGCCTTTGCAAATATAGCATCTCGCATCTCACGGTCAGAAACAGATTCACCGCTGAGAGCAGCGTCGTAATACTCGTTGATGACTGAAACGGTAGCCTCATGATATATCTCGCGAAGGTCTACGGTGGTAACCTCCACCTTTACTGAAGTCAGTCCTTCGCTGAGTATATTTACAGAGAGAGAATCGGAAACGGCATTCATCAGCTGTTCGGTATTACCGTTGAACTTAATGCTGTCGCGTTCATCGATATATTTCATGGCCTCTCTGTAATCATGAGCCTTCAGTCCGTTGGTAAAGCCGTTGACAGCCTCACGCGCCGAACCTGCGGAACTGCATGCGGATAAAACAAGCAGTGAAATCAACAGGACAGCCAAAACCACTGCGAAACGTCTGAAATGCTGCATTGAATACAGCCTCCTTGGGAAAAGTTACTTGAATTTCTTCCTGACTTTTTCTGAAACCTCGGCCAACAACAGTACGACCGAGCCTATCAGCAACAACATATACGTTATCAGCGAATAAGAGTATGCCCATTCCATCTTGAACGATGTAATCGTGCCGTTGGCGTTGGTAAGCTCCATCATGGAATCAATCTGCTCTTCGATGATTGCCTCGAGATTGAGAAGCAGCAGGAGGCAGGCAGCGGAAGCAACGATGATAACGATGGCGGAGGGGAATTTCGGCAGCTTGTTCCAAAGGAACAGTAGCATGAAAATAATAAGAGGAATAGCAAGAAGCAGTGCAATTTCGGGTCTGGGATTCATGGTGTAGTCGTCTCTTGAGTAACCAACCATGAGGGTAAATGCGGAAATCGACTGACTGCCGGAAGTATTGGAGCAGGAAACGGATACGAAGGGGAAGAAGAAGAGTACAGCTGCGATAAGGGAGAGCAGCTTAAGAGTGGTGGAGAAGAGCCAGATGGTTTCGGACTCATCGTCGTCCTCATCAAGGCCGTCATCGCGTCTTGATTCAACAACAGCTCCCGGACGATTTGCCAGGGACTGGCTGGAAAGGGGAACAATGGAACCGTCGCTGTTCTGGATAACCGCAAGAGCAAGAGAATTTTCAACTGCGGTTTTTCTGAATATCTCCTTTTCTACCTGCTTGCGAGCCTTGGATTTTCTCGCAACTATGGAAATAAGGATAGTTGCGGCAATCACAGCAACTATGATAACGAGAATAACGAAAATGATATATCCCACGTTGATATAGGTGGACTGGAAACTTATTCTGAAGCTGCCGCCGTTAACGGGGACAGAGAATACGTTAATCTTGGTCTTGCCGTTGAGCAGATTGTTTTTGGGGGTGCCGTCGGCAACGCCGTCCTTGTAGAGCTGGCAGTCAACACCCTTGCAGGTAGCTGACTCAGAACGGAATACATAGTTTACAATACCGCTGTAGTTTGCGTATTCCAGAAGCTCGGTGATATCGATGCGGTGGGAAATGTTATGCTTGGTGCTGAACTCGAACTTTTTGTTGTAGATATCGCTGAAGCTGTTTTCGCCGCCGAAAACATTGGTCATGGAAGCGCAGACCTCTTCGCTGCTGCCCTTGAACAGAATCTTCAGCTGATAATATTCCTGAGTGGAGGTTTCGGTGGTACGGGTCATTTTGTTTGAAGAGAGTGACACTCCCTCAATGCCGTTTTCTGCAAACTTAGAGGTAAAGAAATCCTTGGCAACATCCAGAGCAAGGCTGCTTGCGTTGATGTTGTAATCAAGAAGTACTGCAACCTCAAGATTGTTGCCTGTCTTAAGAGTAGTATCAACAGTAACCTCCTGAATGCCGTAAATGAACGTTACGCCTATTGCGGAGGATACCTGAGAAGAAGCATTGCAATTTACGGTTATCTTTGACTCGGTGTTCTTTGAAGAGTTTACATTGTCGCCCTCGATAACTACATTTTCAGGGTTGAAGATAACGGAGTTGGAGGTCTGGGGGGTGTCCTGCTCGGCGTCATCCTCCTGATAAGCAGAGGAGTAAACAAGAACGGCATTGGAAGTTCCGTTGCTGTTGCAGGGGAAATAAGCAAGATTTATGCGCTCGGAAAGGACAGATTCAATTGAAAATGCTGTTGCAGTGGAGTTTGTGCACTCAAAGATGCTGCCGGGGAAGATTTTTGCAGTGACAGATGCAATTTCTTCTTCGGTACCGGAATAGGTGATCTGATATGCGTACTGGCTGTTTTTATCAGCCTCGCTGTCAACATAAAGAGTGCCCAGTGCACCGGCAGGAACTATAGACTCAAATTTCTCAGCAGTGATTGTGTCGTATACCTCCTGAGACATTCTGAAGGTAACGGCACGGGAATAGTTATCAAGGCCGAGAACATAGGTATCAATATTCACAGATGTCAGCAGGGTATTGTTTCCCGTGGAGAAAACAGAAAAACGTCCGTCAACACCGGAAGTGTATTTCATGTCTGAAAGTACAAAATCAGTATTTGTGTACTTTATGCTGATGGATGCCTTGTTGTTGTATTTCTTGATGACATCCTGTATCCATATGAGAAGGTCCTTGGTAGTAAAGCTTTCCTGGAAATTGACACTGCTGCTGAAAGCTGTATCGGCAACACTGTATGTGATATCAACATCCTTGCCGATGATGGATTCAATTTTCTTCTCGTAATCCTCAAGACTGTCAAACTTGAGGGTAAAAGTAAGCTGATATTTGCCGTCTGTTTCGGTGTAAGAGACATTCAAAGCGCCGGGAGAGCTGCTTTTGATATCGTTCATAATGTTCTCGGCCATATTCTTGCCGCCGAGATCACTTGTCTTGATACCTTCTGTCTGCATGATTCGCTCACCGGAAAAATTGTTGTCGACTGACAGTTCTGTAGCGACGTCTATCTCGGTGTCACAGGCCGAGAAGAAGACCATCATAGTCAGAACAGCGACGACCAACAGTGCAAGCTTGAGAAATTTACTCTTCATTTGTTGCTCCTCCTGTCGAATGAATGCCCTGCAGCAAAGGGCATTTTCCAAACGTTGATATACAAAGCGGCAAAAACCATAGATTGTATATATACATACATTATTATACAACATGCTTTATTCGCAGTCAATGACAAAATGGCGAAGAGGGAATAAATATAAATAAAAAGACATTAATAACCCATGCGGAATATACCGTATCGTGAAATCATACAGGAAATTGCCATGGGCAGCACAGTGACAGAATACTTTCAAACGGTGCTGAACAAATCAAAGAATGCAAACAACAGATAAAATTAATAATGGACAAAAATTAAAAACATGCTATAATTAAAAAGTTAAAATTTGCAAACGGGAGGGATCGGCAAAATGTCTGCGGCATACGGAATAATTGTACTAATTTCATTTTTACTGATCCGTGTTTGCCTTGCGGTGGACAAAAATAGGGATGTAAATCTTCTGCTGCTTTTTGTCTCTGTCTTTGTGTGTAATGCAGGATATTTTCTGGTTTCGGTATCAAAAACTCTTACAATCGCATTGGTGTCAAATGCCATATCATACCTTGGAAGTGTATTTCTGCCGTTTTTTATGCTGATGATGATATTAAATCTCTGCAATATACGAACCGGAAAAACTGCCGGGGGAATATTGATCGGGTTGGGTGTGCTGATGTTTCTGCTGACAGCAAGTCCGGGAATGTCAGATATCTATTACAGCGCTGTTTCCCTTGGAAAAGTGAATGGTGCAACGATTCTTGTAAGAGAATACGGACCGCTGCACTGCCTGTATTCGGTTTATTTATTTGCTTATTTTGCAGCGATGATGTCGCTGGTGATGTATGCAATTGTAAAAAAGAAGATCACATCGATTCTGCATAGTGTGTTTTTGCTTGCGGCAGTTTTTGGAAACATTGTCATATGGTTTATTGAAAGGTTCATACCGAGAAACTTTGAATTCCTTTCTGTTTCTTATGTTCTGACAGAACTTTTCATACTGCTGCTGTATGGAATTATTCAGGAATACGGCAATCGGGGCATGGAAGAGGAAAAAGCTGTATGTACAGCTGAACAGCCGATATGTGAGCCGAATTCGGAAAACTGTGAAAAAGAAGGAACAGAGCTGTTTGACAAGGCGGAGATAGACAATATACTTACATGCAGTGAGATATCGGAAATCCTGACAAACCGTGAAAAGGACGTTCTGAGACTGCTCCTTGAAAATGTCAGACGAAAAGATATTGCAGAAATTTTATTTGTCACAGAGAGCACAATAAAGAAATACACCTCACAGATATACAGAAAGCTGTCGGTAAACAACAGAATTGAGCTCTTTGCAAGGCTTAAAAATCACAAATAGCATTTTTGGCTTGAATACGCCATTTCCACACAAGGGGTAGCCTATGGGCTACCCCTTGTTTTTGTTAAAAAGTAGCCTTTGGGTCAGTTTACTACAGTAAAGCGTGGAGGTATAGTAATAATGTAAAATTATCTTTTCTATAAATTAGCGAAAGGAGAAATGAGATGAGGATAAGATATTTGATTGTTTTTCTCATTGTTCTGACATTATGTTTCTGCGGTTGTAAAAAGGATGAGCCTTCACCAGACGACGAAGTCATCCCGACACCTGAGCAGATTACGGTTGTAAGTATCTCAGACTCGGGTGCTTCTGACAGCATAGCAGAATCAGAAAGCGACAAAGAGGAAGTTCCCAAAGAGGATGTTCCGGAAGAAGACATCATTCACACGGAAAACACTTCCATGGATCAGTATATCAACACATACTGGACAGCATCGGAATTTACAATGGTGGAAGCTGAGACATGGACTGTTGATATGCCGTGGGAAATGTGGTCTGTTGACATTTTTCTGTATGAGGGCGGAAAGTGCCGTTTCCTCAGCGTTATGTACGATGCATATCTGGACGGCTCACAGGATTATGCCGACTGTGTATGGTACATAGATGAAAGCACAGACCGACTCTGCATAGGCCCCGAATACAGCGAAGAGCATGTTGAGGGCTACATAAAGGACGGCAGACTGTATATTGACTGCTACGGCGGAACAATGACGTTCGATCAGAAGGAAATGCCTGCACCCGGCGGCCAGTGGTGCATGGCGGATCTGGTCGGTACGTGGAACTTAGTGTCTTCCGAAGTGGAGGGCTGTGTGTATACTCCCGAAGCAGACGGGGTTCACGGAGCAATTACCTTCCATAAGTACGAAACAGAACTTGAGGCATATTACGCCTACGAGGACTTCAGCGGCAGAACAGAGGTCTCGATCGGTGTTGTCGCAAGAGAAGACAAGGTATTATACGACGGTTTTGATAACAAGGTGTGGAGGGCACGGCTTGTAGGCGATAAGGAAAACACCGTTTTCTATGCTTCTCTTATCGACAGAAACACTATGGAGATAATGATTTACACCTATTTTGACGGTTATGAGTACCCTGCAGTATGTTCCCAGATCTTCGAATGGGAAGGCACCGGGGCAGTAGGATAAAAACGAACGGAGGTAAAAATTCATGAAGAGAACAATTAAGATATTACTCAGTTTTCTTATTGTGTTTGCAATGCTTTTCGGTATCATTGCATCCACCGAAGCAGCGCCTGTAAAGGCGGCCTATAATTACCAGTTCACCGACAACCCTGACACCGGTTATACCACGGACAGTAAAAAAATCGTTTCATGGGAGCTGAACTTCACTCCCGTGAAGTACGAGTTTTATCGTGACGATGTATTGTTTTCCGTAATAGAAAACCCCACATCTTCAAGCTTTAATTTCTCTGCAGGCACTTATGAATATAAGATCAAAGCTTATTTCGGCAGCAGAGACAACGCTTACGTGGAATGTCAGCCATTTATGGTTAACAAAGTCGATTTTATCATCGATTCCATAACACTTTATTCCGACTGTTCAGCTCCTAAGGAAGGCATGGCACCTTATTACCCCAGACTTGTAAGCGTAAACGGTTCTGCTGACAATAAGGATTATCTGTCAGCATATATGTGCAGCGCAGAGTGGGGTTATGACGATGAATACTCTACCTCCAGCGAGTCTTACGCCGCTTATGACAAGGCTGCGTTTGAAGCAGGATATGCCTATTCTCTGAACTGTTATTACGAGATCAACGGCGTTGGCGTTTTTTCAGAGGACTGTACTCTGACTATGAACACTCTCGATGGCACTCTTGTCGCTAAAGTAGTTCCGGGTGCTCATACTACCAGCATATCCTTTAATTTCTTCTTTGATGTGGTGAAGCATGAAGTTCATTCAATCGAGCTTTACTCGGATGTTTCCGAACCGCAGAATAACGCAAGGCTGTACTTCCCCGAAGTTCGCAGTGTCAACGGCAGAACCGATCTTAAACATCTTGTCTCAGATAAGACAGATTTCGCATGGTACAGCAATCCGACGTATTCTACAGACCCTGATGAATACAGCTATTTCGATGGAGATAAATTCATAGCCGGATATGCATACGATATGTTCTGCGTCTTATATCTGGACGACTTAGCCGCTTTTGCAGATGACTGCAAAATCACTCTGACTACTCCTGAAGGAACAAAAAACGGAGCTTTTTATCGTCAGATCGATGCCAATCGTCGTGATTATGATTTCTTCTTTGAGAAGATCGCGACCCCTCTCACCATTACAACACAGCCCAAGAACGCAAGTGCTGCAGACGGTAAAAATGTATCCGTTACTGTCAAGGCCGAGGGCGACGGTGTTACCTATCAGTGGTACATAAAGAACAAGGGCGACAGCAAATATTCAAAGTCCTCCATTACTTCCAATGTATACCAGACCAACATGTCCGCAGAAAAGGACGGCAGAATCCTCCAGTGCGTAATCAAGGATAAGTACGGCAATATGGTCAAGTCTGATGTCGTAACCATAACCATGAAGAATCCGCTGAAGATAACTCAGCAGCCTGTCAATACCAGCGCTGCAAACGGCGAGACTGTCAAGGTTACTGTCAAAGCCTCCGGCGACGGTGTTACCTATCAGTGGTACATAAAGAACAAGGGCGACAGCAAGTACACAAAGTCCTCCATCACCTCCAATGTATACCAGACCAACATGACCGCAGCAAAGGACGGCAGAATACTGCAGTGCGTTATCAAGGATAAGTACGGCAATATGGTCAAGTCAGACATCGTAACCATTACAATTAAATAATTGATATTACTGTCTCAAAAAGCAGAGAACAATATCGGTTAAATAAAAAAGCAATCAGCAGTTCAATGTATCTGCTGATTGCTTTTTGTTTTTGGTTGTAAATATAACGAATGGAACAAGTATCAATCATCAAAATCGTCATCAAAAAGTGACGGGTCATCAAGTACGCTGAAGTTTTCAGAGCGTATGCCCGAAGCGATATTTTCGGGGAGAACAGCGCTCTGACGGCTGCGCCAGAGAGATGCCTCAGGGTCGGCGAGTGTATCAAGGAAGGAAAGAGACGGGAATTTTGTGATAAGCTTTCTGCGTGTATCAGGCATGCTGTAGATAACTATCATGAAAGCAAAGATAACAAGGCAGAGCACACTTAAGAATACTCCCACGACCATGCCTGACGGAGCATAGGAGAACTTTACGCAGTGAGCACCTTCTGTGATGTAGAATCCCATAAGTGCATCACCGAGCTTGAATGTCTCAGTGCGTACACCGTCGACATAAACCTTCCAGCCTCTGTCATAGGGAATGGAGGTAAACATTACGCCTGCCTCAGAAACATTTGCAGTCCCGGTAAATGATGCTTCGCTGTAGGAGGAGATAACAAGCTCGTTTTCCGACAGCGCGTCCATTGCAGCGGCAAAATCGCTGTGCCTCATTGAAGCGACAAAGATATTGCCAACACATTCCATGGAGGTGTTTATCGTAACAGACACGGTGTTGCCGACTCCCAGAGAGCCGAGGTCGATGATGTAAGGCTCGTTGGGGCTGGAGGAGAAGGAGTTTGCACCTGCTGAAACGCTTATGCTGTCAGCGGCCCTGCAATCGACATAAACGTAGTACTGCTCGGTCTCACCGGAGGTATCCGATCCTGAAACAGCATCGGCGGCTGAAACGGGAATAACGGCAGTAAAAGAAGCGGAGTCAGAATTGAATGGAGTAACATGGAAGAAGGTGTTGTCAAAGGTGACGGTGCTGTTTGTTGGGAAGGCGTTCTCTTCGGTGGGGTAATGCAAGGTATAAACGCCCGAAGAATCAGAAGCAGCAGTTACAAAGGAATTCTGTACAACAAATGGATTGTTTGATTCATATTCCCATTCGGTAAGAATCTCTTCATCGACGACAAACGCCCTTGAAAGTGCATAGGGGTTTTCATAGATGTATCTTGTGTCATCGCCCACCTCAACACTGTCGATATACTTAAGCTGAGAGTGAGAGAAATTGTTTGAATGGATAAGATAACGGAGATTGAGCATGGAATCGGCCACAGGTACAAAGGAATGGTACATATGGCTGTTTACTCCGTTGTTTGCATAGCCCAGAGCACTCATAAGTTTTATGACGGACTGATCGTTGCTGGAGGCAAAGACGGTAAGTCCGGAATAGCCGAAGAGAGAGGGGTCGTTGCAGGTTTTTCTGGGGAGGATCTCTGTGCGGTAATGGGGAGTGTTGAGATTGTCAACGTAGTCGATGGATTCGCTGATTATCTCATAATCGTTTGTGAAATCGGGACGTTTTGTGTAAACCTCGGTATCACGCATGGTGGTGACTGTAACAACACCGTTTGAAACCATTTCGATAAAGACAACTGCGGTCATAAGGGCAAGAGCAGCAGTTCTGCGAAGCTTTTTGCCTGTGGCAAGGAAAAGCAGTGCGGCATAGACAAAGAAGAAAATAAGACTTGTGTAAATGAGGGTGACAGTGGGGTCTTCCTCGCCGATAAGCTCAGTAAGAGCAAGGCCGCCAACACACACGATAAGTGCGGTGCCAACATTTTTCGGAGTGACTGAGTGCAGATTTCCGATGACCTCAACTGCCATCAGCAGCATGGAGAATGAAATAAGGAAAGCAAAACGATGGGGAAGGTCATTGGGAAAATGCTTGCCGTGGAAAAGAAAGTAAGTGTAGTTTACGGCAGCACAGGATACAAGAATCATGAAGATTGAACCGTAGGCAATCTTTTTTCGCATGGAGACAGTCTTGCAGAGGAAAAAGATTACTGCAAGAAGAACTGCAAAAACAGAGCAGTAGATATTGGGCAGACTGTCGCCGCGGATAGATGGCGAAGCAGAATACATGGTGCGGCCGAAGAGGTCGAAGAGATCGAAGTAGGTGCTCAGATCACGGGCAAAAACATCGTCAGCACCTGATGTGTACTGGAGATATATGGCGGTTGGCAGCAGCAGGAATGCACTTATTCCTCCGCCCAGCAGAGAGCCGACACCGAAGCGCAGCGCACGGGATACATAATCGCGCATTTTCCAGCCATTGGAATGGATAATAAGGTGAGCAAAAAAGTAGAAAACAACAAATACGCAGATCATGAAGCCAATATAATAATTGGTGATGATAGCGCCTGCAAGGGATGCGATATAGAGAGTGGGTTTCTTGTTTTCGAGCCAGATATGAAGTCCGTAGATAATAAGAGGCAGCAGAATGATACTGTCAAGCCACATGACGTCCCATGAATAGGCGAGCATATACATCATCAGAGCATATGCACAGGAGAGCAGAGGAACAGAAAAATCGTTCCGCTTCGTCATTCCTCGTACAAAAACAGAGAAGGTAAGTCCTGCACAGCCTATCTTGAGTACGGTGATAAGTGCAATGGCTTCGGTGAGCAGCTCACGGGGGAAGAGGAGTATCAGCAGATTGAAGGGACTGCTCAGGTAATACGCAAACAGGGAAACATATCCCGAGCCGAGACCGACATGACTTGAATACATCATACTGTCACCGCCAAAAAGCCCGAAGGTCTTTTCGCGCAGTGAAGAGAAGAATGCAACATACTGATGATGCATGTCGATAATAAGTACAGTGCGGTCGCCGAAGGGATAGACACCGAGGTTTATGTAAACCAGTGTCATGGCGGATAATGCCAGCATGCCGCCTAAAATAATATACACATTGTTTTTCCTGCGTCCCGAATGGTATAAAGGGGTGATCTCATGGTCCTTGAGCCATTCACGAAGGGCGAGGATTGCAAGACAGCCTATAATGAATGACATTCCCACACCAAAAACCGTGGTAAGCTCTCTGGCTTTACAGAACAGCAGAGAACCGACAAAGACGTGGGCGAATATTCCTGAGTAAATCAGTATGAATGCCCATGTATATTTCTCAGTTGCATGTTTGATTTTCTCTCGAATCATAATGAACCTCACTCAAATCTGGAATTATAAAATCAATTATATAACAGCAGCCAAAATAAAGCGATAGTAAATTTAAAAAGTTCACAAATTAATTCATCAGCAGATATAGCCTCCGCCCAGCATTTTGTCTCCGTCGTAGAAGACTGCGCTCTGTCCGGGGGTGGGAGCACGCTGAGGATTTGCGAAGTCAATAAAGGCACGTTCTCCTGCGAGGACAATAACAGCATCATCACCACAGGAACCGAAGCGGAGTTTTACATTTGCAGTAAACTTTTCACCGGGGGCGAAGCCTGAAATAAAGCTTAACCCATCCGCCTCAACATGAGTGGAAAATAAACTTTCCGATTTCCCGATTACAAGCTGATTTTTTTCTGTATCGACACGGAGCACAAACATAGGCTGAGGAAAACCCCCGCCAAGCCCTTTGCGCTGACCGACGGTATAGGCCTGTGCGCCTATGTGGGTGCCAACCTTTTCTCCGTTCTCATTTACAATGTCCCCTGACTTGAGATCATATCCCGAACGGGAGAGATAGCCTGCCACATCGCCGTCGGGGATAAAGCAGATATCCTGACTGTCACGTTTTGCATGAACGGGAAGGGCATTCTGTTCAGCCATGGATCTTATCTCGTCCTTGTTCATATCGGCAAGAGGAAACAGGGTATGCTTAAGCTGGTGTTGGTTGAGTTGACATAAAAAATAACTCTGATCTTTGTAGCAGGCGCTGTGCAGTTCATACAGCCCCGTCTTTTCATTGAAAAACTTCTTAGCGTAATGACCTGTTGCGATAAGGTCAAATCCGTTTTGCAGAGCATAGTCGAGCATAACACCGAACTTTATCATCCGGTTGCATTCAATGCAGGGATTAGGAGTTCTGGCTCTCATATATTCAGATGAAAAGGGCGACATAACATTTTCTGAAAATTCCCTGCAGAAATCGAGGGTAATATGTTCAATTCCAAGAACAGCACATACAGCGGCAGCATCCTTGGCATCGCTGAGTGCTCCGCAGCCATCCTCACTGCGTCTGAGTATCATGGTACAGCCTGTTACGGCATACCCCTTCTGTTTTAAGATCAGGGCAGCGGCAGAAGAGTCAACACCGCCGCTCATGCCCACAAGAACCTTCATTTTATTTCGTCCTTTCAAGATTTTCGGTCATAGTTGGTTCGGATAAATTCAAATATGTACTGTTGTGCAATACCTGCATAGGGAGAAGAAAGAATGGGAGTATCGTTTCCGAGAAGCTCACACAAAGCTTTTTTTATCCATGTGTCCACGGGGAAGCACTCAAGCCGTGAAAATCCGTATAGCAGAACACACTCTGCGACCTTTGGGCCCACACCGTGAATCTCGAGCAGCATGGAACGAAGCTGGTCGGTAGGCATAGCAAAAGCGGCAGAAATATCAAATCTTCCATCGTTTACACGTTTTACCGCATCCACAAGATAAGGCGCACGGTATCCAAGTCCCAGTGCGGCAAAATCATCGGCTTTGGCATCAGCGAGCTGTGCGGGAGTGGGGAAGGCAAAGCCTTTGCCTATATCAGTGCCGAATCTTTCGCAAAGCCTTGAAACAATGCCTCGTATTCGGGGAATATTATTATTCTGAGATATAATAAAGGAGCAAAGTGCTTCAAAAGGTTCCTGCCTGAGAATCCGCACTCCCCGTGCAAAGCTTTCGCATGGGGCGAGTCTCGGCTCCATGCGGATTATCTCATCGTTGATGGAGGTGTAATCCCTGTCGAGATCAAAATAAGTTCTGAAAAAGCTTTCGTCCTCGGACTTTGCACCGTGTATTTCAATGCGGTCTCCGATCTGGCGTGCTGTTACCTTTTTGCCTGAAACAATACCCTCATAACCATCACCGCATTGACTCCAGCGGAAGCACTGACCGCTTAAAACGGTGGCGCCGAGAGAAAAATTATCCCGTGAATCAAGATTCATATGTGACATTACGTCCTCCGTGTGTTGAAATTATAAAATTTTTAGATTATTATACAATAAATTAAAGAAATGTGGTATACTAAATTTAACCATCACAAAAAATAAATGGAGGATATGGCATGAGAGAAAATATTTGTACCATTCCCGTAAACGAAATATTCGAGGAACGCTGCGGCTGTCCCATATGTACCATGCGAAACAGGATAGAGGACAAGTATATCGACTACATAACGGGCGCTGCGATGATGGAACCGGATATCCGCGAAATAACGAATAAAATGGGCTTCTGTGAAAGGCATTTCAATATGATGCTGCATTCAAACCGCCAGCGTCTGCCCATTGCGCTCATGCTCCACACTCATCTTAAGTATGTGGAAGATAATTTTCTTGGAAGAACTGATAAGGGTACGGTAGCAAAGCTTGCTGATATGGAGGACAGCTGCTTTGTCTGCGATTATCTGAATAAGCATTTCGACAGACATATTGATACTCTTTTAAAGAACTACAAGAACGAAGAAGAGTTCAGAAATCTTTTTGCATCTCAGGAACATCTGTGCCTTACTCATTACAGGATGCTTGCACAGAAGGCAGTAAAGCCGCTGGGAAAGCTGTATGCACAGTTTATGAAAGAGGCAAACTCACTGGTGTTGAAAAAGGCACAGGAGCTTGACCGTGATTTCAAGGGATTTACCGATTCGTTTGATTACCGCAACGCAGATGTTCCGATGCCTGAAGCATCCAAGACAGTAATTGAGCGAAGCATAGAGTTTATGACTTCGAGAACACCCCAGAAAAAGTAAAAAAATATTAATTAGTTTATAATTCTTATTGTCATTGAATGTTCGACGTGCTATACTATAATTTGATGAATTTAATTATTGCGCACGTGGGAGGATATGAATGGGTATTCTTATTGACCTGGCAATAATAGGTCTGTTTGTACTTTATATATATAAAAACAGAAAAACAACAATGCTGCGATGCATGATGGAAACCATGTGCTATATTGTTTCCATTGTGCTGGCGATACCCAGCTCGATATTTTTGTCTGAGTTTTCCTACAAGAACTTTTTCAGACCTGCGATTGCAGATAAGCTTGACAAGCAGGTGGTGGGAAGCAGACTGACTGCGGGTTATAATGCGGTCATGCAGGAGATGCCGACCATGGTCAAGAACGCAGCAGACAGCTACGGTGTATCTGCATCGGAGGTAAGAGCAAAGGTGGATACCCTTGTGAACTCCACCAGCAACACAGCCGCAAAGGAAATAACGGATATTGTTGCAAGGCCTGTGATAGAGGGCGTGTTCAGAGCGGTTTTCTTCCTTATTCTGTTTATTGCCTTTATGTTTCTGATGAAAGCCGTTGCGGCAACAGTGGAAAATCTTCTGTATACCCCTGACAGGGTTGTTATCAACACACCGCTCTGCGGAGTGTTCGGTGCTTTCAAGGCTATGGTGGTGCTGATTTTTGCGATAACCGTTATCCAGTTTATGCTCCCTGCAATATGGAGCAAACCGCTTGAAATGACAAATTTCTTCAGCACATCTTTTTTGTTCAAGCTGTTTTATCACAATAATATTATAACACTTTTCCTTGGTAAGGGAATTTACCCCATGGGCATGTAAAAGATAGAGTAATTGGAGTTATGGTGAGAAAAATGACGATTCCTAATGCAATGAGCATCTTCAGAATACTGCTGATTCCCGTGTTTTGCGTAGTCTTCCTTGCTGATATGGACAATACAAAGATGCAGTATCTCTGGGCAGGTATAATTCTTGTTTTATCGGGAGCAACCGATTTGTTCGACGGATACATAGCAAGACGGCTCAATCAGGTCACAGATATAGGTAAACTGCTCGACCCGGTTGCCGATAAGATGACCCTTGCCGCTGTAATTGTATGTGTCTGGGTGAAATTTAAAAATACCTACTGGTTCATTACTCCGCTTTTTGCAGCCATGCTTGCAAAAGAGCTTATAATGGTTACCGGCGGAATTGTTCTGATGAAGCTCGGAAAGAAAATGGTCAAGGCGCAATGGTGGGGCAAGGTTGCAACAGCTGCATTCTATGTGTTCATGACTGTTGCGGTTATGGTAATGGGAGCAGAAAATATAGCCGATAAAGAAAATATTGTAGCAGGACTTATAACTGCATCTGCGGTTATAATGATATTGGCACTCATTTTTTATGTAGTACTCGGCATAAAGATACTGAAGGGAAAAGGTCCCGAAGGAGAAGATCAGGTAGTACACGTCGATAAGATCAGAGAGGGACTTCACTGATTAAAAGTGGGCGTAGCTGTAGATCGGCTATGCCCACATACTTATTTTATTGTGTGAAAAGGAGAACAATATGCTTTGTTCAAGATGCAAAAAACGACAGGCTGTCGTCTTTTTATCGTCAAATTTTGGGGATGAGGGAAAAAGTGAAGGCTTGTGCATGACCTGTGCAAGAGACCTTAAAATACCGCAGGTCGATGCACTCATCAGACAGCTTGGAATGAGCGAAGAGCAGATAGAAGAAATGGAAAACCATGTTGCGGAGATGGCCGAGAGCGGAGAGCTTCCCTTCCCGGGTATCTTTGGTAATATGGACTCAGATGACGACGAGGACGACTATGACGAGGATGATGAACATCTCGCCGCGACAGGTTCAAAGAACGGAGAGATTCCGGATGTCGAGGAGGACGATGATGACGGGCAGAATCCTCCGATGAGCATTTTCGGCGGAAGCTTTGAGATGGGCGGTGCCGCCTATTCCGACGAAAAGAAGAGCAGAAAAAAGGGAAAGAAAGCACCAAAAGCCAAGAAGCGAACATTCCTTGACGGATACTGCACAAATCTTACCAAAAAGGCAGCAGAGGGAAAGCTTGACAGAGTTATCGGCAGAGACAGAGAGATCGAGCGAATGATACAGATCCTCAGCCGAAGAACAAAGAATAATCCCTGCCTTATCGGTGAACCCGGTGTAGGTAAGACCGCCATAGTTGAAGGTCTTGCGCTGAAAATTGCCGCAGGAGAAGTTCCCTTCATGCTTGCAAATAAGGAAGTCCACATGATGGACCTGACCGCCCTTGTGGCAGGCACCCAGTTCAGAGGCCAGTTTGAGAGCAGAATAAAAGGCCTTATTGATGAAGTAAAGTCAGAAGGAAATATAATCCTCTTTATAGACGAGGTTCACAACCTTGTAGGTACAGGCGATGCGGAAGGCTCCATGAATGCGGCAAACATTCTCAAGCCCGCTCTTTCAAGAGGTGAGCTGCAGGTCATCGGTGCCACCACATTCACCGAATACAGAAAACACATAGAAAAGGATACCGCCCTTGAGAGAAGATTCCAGCCTGTGACTGTAGCGGAGCCTTCCATAGAGGACGCAATCGCAGTGCTCCGCGGAATCAAGGAATACTACGAAAAGCATCACAGAGTAGTTGTATCTGACGAACTGCTTGTAAAGGCGGTAAGGTTGTCAGAAAGATATATTACCGACCGCTTCCTGCCCGATAAGGCAATAGACCTGCTGGACGAAGCCTGCAGCTGTGCTGCATTGAGAAACAAGGAGCTTGCACACTACGATTCCCTGACCCTTAAGCTTAAAAAGCTCAACGATCAGAAGAATGAAATGACCGAGGGCGTAGACCAGCCCGACTTCGAGCAGTACTATAAGGTTCAGATGGAAGTAAATCAGATAGAGGAAGAGCTCAAAAGACTCGAGCCGACTGTGATGAACTTCCCTGTAACCGAATACGACCTTGCACATGTTATCGAGCTTTGGACGGGCATAAATGCAATGCGTGTACAGGAGTCGGAATTTTCAAAGCTTTCAAGCCTTGAAACAGCACTTAAAATAAAGGTCAAGGGACAGGATGAGGCTATAGCCGCTGTGTCTGCTGCCAACAGGAGAAACCGTGTGCAGATAAGTCCCCGCCGCAGACCGTCCTCGTTTATTTTTGTCGGCCCCACGGGCGTAGGTAAGACAGAGCTTGTAAAGGTTCTGTCCGCAGAGCTTTTCGATTCTCCCGAAACCATGATAAGGCTCGATATGAGCGAGTTTATGGAGAAACATTCGGTGAGCAAGATAATCGGCTCACCTCCCGGATATGTAGGCTATGACGAAGCAGGTCAGCTTACTGAAAAGGTGCGCAGAAAGCCTTATGCAGTTCTGCTTTTCGATGAGATAGAAAAAGCTCACCCCGATGTGCTCAATATCCTGCTCCAGATTCTTGACGAGGGCAAGATAAATGACGCACAGGGCAGAACGGTAAACTTTGAAAACACAGTAATAATCATGACCTCCAACGCAGGCAGTGAAAACAAGGAATCTGCCATAGGCTTCGGAAAGACAGAGAAGGAAGCCTCAAAGGAAAAGGCACTGAAAGCCCTGTCGGAATTCCTGCGCCCTGAGTTCCTTGCCCGAGTTGACGAGGTGGTCGTATTCAATCCCCTCAATAAAGAAGACTTCATTGAAATTGCAAGACTTATGCTTGACGAATATATCCCGTCTCTGGCAGAACGCGGAGTTAAGCTCGTTATAACCGATGCAGCGGTAGAGTGTCTGGCAGAAAAGTCAGTTGATGGAAAGAGTGCCGCACGAGACTTGAGAAACCTTATTCGCCGTGAGGTTGAGGACGAGATTGCAAAAATGATCATCGACCGCGTGGAAAAGCTGCCTCCTGTCATCACCGTAAATGCAAAGGATGGCAAGGTAGTTATAGAATGCGAATAAGCAATAACGCAAAAACCCCACTCATATGAGTGGGGTTTTATATGTCACTGTTCAAATTTATCCGATTTTGAATATTTTACGCCGAAAGCACAGAAGTTTGAAAAATGCTCGCAGTTGTTGGTTATAAGATTATAGCCTCCGCTGCCGAGCATTTTTTCTGCTTCTGCGATTATCTCAGCAGGCTTTCTCAGAATCAGTTTTTCCTTGAATGAGTAGCTTCGCACCTCGGGAAAAGCACCGTTTAAAAACTCAGCAAGAGTAGAAACATGAACGGTGTTTGCCTCGGCATTCGCAAGGTCCGTTTCGCTGTTGCCTTCGCCGAAATGAATTACCTTGTCATCACCTATATAGATTCCGTGATGATAATAGGAGGGACGGGATGCACGAATCTGAGCGCCGGGGAAAGGCTCTGTGTAGTCCCATTTTTCCTTTGAGTTTCGTAAAATCTTAAGCTTGTCCATTTTCTGCCTCCTCGGAAGCTTTCTTCTCTCTTGCCGCTATTTTTGCACGCTTTACCTCACGGCATATACGCGCGCCTTCCTTTTGCCTGTCGGACATTTTTTCATAAAGCTCTTCGCGGAGCTTTTCTATTGTATCCTTCAGCATATCAGTCAGCTCATCAACACGTTCCTTTGTGGGCTGACCGTTGCACATTTCGCGTATGTTTATGGGTGCACCCATTATCATCTGCACACGCTGACCTCTTTTGTAGTTACCTGCATTGTAGATGGGAATAATCGGAGCACCTGTCATGGCAGCAAGAAGCACTGCGCCCGACTTGAAATCTGCAAGCTCATCATCGAGATTGATTTTTCCCTCAGGGAAAATTGTAAGCACTTTATCGGCATTCAGATGATCGAGGCAGCTGCGGAAGCAGACTGTATCAACGATATCCCTGTCGATTTTGATGCATCCCATCATGGTAAGAGCCTTTTCAAAGGGCTTTTTGAACATTTCCTTGGCAGTTACAACATAAACACGTCTGAAAGGAATGGAGGCGCATATACAGGGGGGATCTGCAAAGCTGGAATGATTGCTTACTATGATTGCCCTTTTTCGGATAATTTTCGATTTTTTAACGCCCTTTGCATAACGAAGCTGAGGCCACCAGACAAATCGGGTGCCTACCCAGTTAAGAACGACAGCCGCATCCTGAGCGCAGTAAAACCAGAAGGAGTGGAGCTTTTTCTTTTTCATTTTGTGCCACGCCCCTTGTTTTCGCAGATGACCTGAAGCTCCCTGACCTTGTTTTCAAGTATCATGGTCAGCTCCTTGAGTTCCTCCACAGAGGGGTTGGGGTTGCTGCAGTGCATGCCAAGATCGATGGTTTCTCCCACACATACCTTTGTCCTGCGGAAGATACCGTAATTATATGAGTGATATATGGGGAGCACGGGAACACCGCTCTGCACAGCAAGAAGCGCAGCGGTCTCCTTGAAGGGCTTTATTTTTCCTTCCAGTGAAAACTCACCTTCGGGGAAAACAAGAATAAGACCGCCCTTTTCAAGCTCACGCATGGCCTCGTAGAAAAACTCCATGTCGAAGGAGAATCTGTCCAGCTTTATTGCGCCGAAAACCTTGAGCATGAAGGTAAGGAAAGGATTGCACTCATACATGGTTTTTCCCACTATGCAGCGGAAATGCTTGAAAAGGAAGAGATAGACCATCAGCATAAAATCAAGATAATTCTTGTGGTTTGTTACTATGATGGCAGGACCCTTGAATGTAAAGGTGCTTTTTCTGTTCTTTTTGTTTTCAAACGTGATTTTCGGCTTGAAGAAAAGCCATGTGGGAAGAACACCTGTTATTTTGCAGAATAAACGAAGAAATGCTTTCATTTGATTTCACCCTGTTAATTATTACTTCTGAGAGATATCACTCGTGCGGTAATATCCATGGGAGTCATGAGAGGCGCATCGGCATCGAAGGTAAGAGTTACGCCGAACTCATCGGAGACTCTGGCGATGAGGTTATAGTATGTCATGCTGTCGCCGCCGCAGTCGTAAATAAAGTGTGTGGTGTCGCTGACGGTGTCTGTATCGACCTTGAGAACCTCGGCAAAAATAGCACGTACCTGAGCGCACATGGCTTTTGTAGTGTCGTCAAAGCTCTTTTCAAGAACATCTGACTGAGGCTTTGCGGCAGGGGTGAGAACGATGCTGCCGTTTTCGATACCCTCTCTCAGAGCATTTCTCTTGGGCTTTCCGAGAGTGGAGGGTATTTCAGAATCGGTGGTGAATACAGCGGCAGGACGCATTGTAACAGGGATTCGATCAAGTGCGTTGTAAGCAGAAACAAGTATGCTGAGCTTTTCGTATTCGCTCTGCTTTTCATTGTTGCTGATGATAAGAACAGGCTTTTCGGTGTTGTCTGCCTGCTTCTGACCGATGATGCAGTAGGGAGCAGAAAGAGTGACAAGCTGTTCGATTGCATCGGGAGATATATTTTCGCCGCCTGCGCCGATGATAATGTCATCGCGTCTGCCGAGTATTTTCCATCGTCCGTCGGGGAGCACCTCAAACATATCGTTTGTGCAGAAGGACTCACTGCTGTCACGCTCAATGCGGACACCGTCTTTTATCTCAGCGGTATAGAGAGTATCGCCTGTAATGTAGAGCATGCCGTCATCAGAGACGACCTGCTCGATGGTGGGGAAGGGCTTTCCGACGGTATTATCAAGAAGCTTTCCGACGCGGCGCGACATATCGACAGCGCAGATGCCTGCTTCTGTCATGCCGTAGCCTACATGCATGGTGTAGCCCAGACCGTTGAGAAGCTCCAGTGCATCGTCTCTTAAAAATCCGCCGCCGCTGATGCAGAACTTAAGGGAAGTACCCAGTGCCTTTTCACGTACGGATTTAAAGAGAATGCTTCTTGCAACAAATCCTCCGAAGGAGGGGAAGAGGGTCTGAAGCTTGTTTGATATCTTCACTGCCTTGTTGAGCTTACCAAGCTGCTCGGTCTTTTTGGCCTCTGCAAAAACAGAAGCGGCAACAGTGTTCCAGACAAGAGGCACTGCAAAGAAATGAGTAGCCTTGTTATATTTGCAGGCAAAGCGAATGGACTCGGAATCATATCTCTGAAGGAAGATAAGAGTTCTGCCGAAGAATACAAACCAGAGCAGAATGGTCATAAGACCGAAAATATGATAGAAGGGCAGAAAAGCAATAAGCTTTATCTCAAGCTTGCGATTGTAGGTTATATCCTTGTTCTGCTCAACGATGTCGCCTGAAAGGAGTATCTGGGAGCAGATGGCCTTGCCGTCATAAACAATTATCTTCGGCATGCCTGTAGTGCCGGAAGTCATGAGAGCAAGCTCATTTTCCCAGTATTCATCACCGATGGAGCCGCTTATGTCGAGAGAGGAATACAGCGTATCGCCCTCTGCAAAATTTGCCTCATCGCTGATGACTGCAACGGCCTCGGCGGACTTTATGGCATAGTCAAGGCTTTCGCTGTCCAGGCGGATATTGAGCAGAAGAGGCTTGAAGCCTGCCTTGAGACAGCCGTAGAACGTAGCCGCCCACTCGGGAGAATTGTCCATTCGTATAGCGATAAATCCGCCTCGCTTGTCGGAATAGAGTCTGTCGAGAGCGGCAGCAGTGCCTTCTATGTTTCTGTAGAACTGAGAATATGTGATTTTTTCGGTTCTGCCGTTTATGGTTCTCTCTCCGAAAATCTCATCGGAAAAATGGGAGCTCATTATTCTGTAAGCGTCCCTGAGGGTTTTATCGGAATTTCTAAGCTCGAGCAGTTCCTGTTTCCAGAAAATCATGTTGATACCTCCGAGTCAGTTAAGAAATCAGTTCACCGATGCAGTATTCATCGGCCGTGTCTGTTATTTTTATCATTACAGGGTCGCTGTGCGTTTTCTGCATGGCGACTCTCACCTGAGTATAGTTTTCGGTATAGCCGTCGTAAATGCCGGGCTGAACCTCAGTCTCAGGCAGGAAGGAGCATACCCTTCCGATCTGCGAGCGCCTGAATGCGTTGGCAGATTCAGCGGTTGCCGCAATCATGCGGGCGCTGCGCTGTGATTTTACGGCGTTTGTTACCTGTCCGCCGAATTTATCCGCCTCAGTTCCCGGCCTTCGTGAATAGGCAAATACATGTGCCTTTGCAAAGCCCATTTCCTTAGCGAAATCAAGAGACTTTTCAAATTCCTCATCGGTTTCCCCTGCAAAGCCAACCATTATGTCAGTGGTGATGGACGGATTATCAAATCTTTCCCGGATCCTGCGAACTATGTCTCTGTAGAAGGCAGTGTCGTATTTCCTGTTCATTCGTGCAAGGGTCTCGTCACAGCCGCTCTGCAGGG
>JAZSNZ010000369.1:0-2331 GCA_045536645.1 Acutalibacteraceae bacterium | reverse complement strand
GGTACGTTGTGAGCTTCTGCATATTCAATTTCTTCTTCACGGCTCTTGATTGTCCATTCTCTCCAGGGAGCGATGATGGGCATATCGGGAGCGAATGCCTTGATTGTAAGCTCAAATCTTACCTGGTCGTTACCCTTGCCTGTACAGCCGTGGCAGATAGCATCTGCACCTTCAGCCTTTGCAATTTCAACGATTCTCTTTGCGATGATGGGACGAGCAAAGGATGTGCCGAGCATATAATCCTCGTAAAGAGCGCCTGCCTTTACTGTGGGTATGATAAATTCGTCTACGAATTCTTCTGTGAGGTCTTCGATGTAGAGCTTGGAAGCACCTGTCTTGAGTGCCTTTTCTTCGAGACCGTCAAGCTCGTCTGCCTGACCTACGTTGCCGGAAACTGCAATAACTTCGCAGTTGTTGTAGTTTTCCTTGAGCCACGGAATAATGATTGAAGTGTCAAGTCCTCCGGAATAAGCGAGAACTACCTTTTTGATTTTTGTCTTGTCGAGCATTTTTAGTCACCTTTTTTCGAGTATTTTTTGAATGTGAAACAATGATACCACTATTGTCCGAAAAAATCAAGTATAATTTTGCATTTTTTTGGGATTTTATGCAATTTCTAAAAAATGTTGCAAAACAACTCATATATAATATAACCGCTTTGTTAAAAACAACGAAGCGAATGCATATACAACTGTATAAATGTCAAAATATGCAAGCTTTATGCATATCACAAAACAAGGAAAGGTATACAAATATTAAAATGTTTGTGCAAACTGCAAAAGGGAAATATAAAATTGTGGCGATAATTATAATTGTCACACAAGATTTGAATTAGAAAGGTAAAAAAGATGATTAAAGTCTTGTTTAAAATATTCACAGGCGTTTTTGTGACATTGATTGTTTGCATTAATGCTTTTGCTGCAGGATATTCGTGGTATTTCAAATCCAACGGAAATTCCACACCTGAGCTTTGTCCCGAGGCAGAATTTGTTAAGGATTATGACGTTATTACTGTAGGTGACAGCTCACAAAAGAAAATATACCTCACGTTTGACGCAGGATACGAAAACGGAAACGTAGAGAAAATACTCGATATATTGAAAGAAAATGATGTTAAAGGAACGTTTTTTGTTTTGCCCAGAGTGGTAGAAAATAATACGGATTTGTGCAAAAGAATGAAAGAGGAAGGACATCTTGTAGGCAACCATTCGGTACACCATAAAAATATGGGAAAGGTTGGAAGCCTTGAGGAATTTAAAAAGGAAACTTTGCCGCTTGACGAATTTTTCTTTGAGAAAACGGGATATGAGATGGATAAATACTTCCGCCCGCCCGAGGGTGCGTTTACTGAAAATACGCTGAGGTTTGCAAAAGAGCTTGGATATACCACAGTTTTTTGGAGTCTTGCCTATGCCGATTGGGATAACAGTAAACAGATGAATCCCGAAAAGGCACTGTCGCTTCTTTTGTCAAGAACCCATAACGGCTGTGTGCTACTGCTTCATCCTACGAGTCAAACAAATGTTAAGATTCTCGACTCATATATTAAAACAATGAAGAAGTCGGGATACGAGTTTTGTTTGGTGAATGAGATAAAATCAACCGTTGGTTGATAAAAAACATTCTGCAATCTATTTACTCTGCGACAAAGTTCTGCTATAATGCATTTGGTAGAATATAACGTTGAGGAGGAATGATGGTGAAAAGTCCCGATTTTTCCGAAAGAATAGCACTTCTTCGCAAAGAATATAATCTTACTCAATCTGAACTCGGAAAACAGCTCGGCGTTTCAAACAGAGCTGTATCCAAGTGGGAGAACGGAAGGTCCAGGCCTTCCATTCTTCTGCTTCACAAGTTATCACAGATATTCAATGTCACTATGGAGGAGATGCTGTCCATGCAGAACAAAACTGAACCTGATATCACAAAAATAGTCCTTACCGGCGGCCCGTGCGCGGGCAAGTCCACTGCGATGAGCTGGATACAGAAGGAGTTCGAAGACAAGAGGGGCTATGCCGTGCTCTTCGTACCGGAAACAGCGACCGAGCTGATCACAGGAGGAGTCTCGTTCAGCACCTGCGGTACCAACCTGGACTTCCAGAAGTGCCTGGCGCGTCTGCAAAAGACCAAGGAAGAGATATTTGAAGAGGCAGCTGCTACGATGAAAAAGGAGAAGATACTGATAGTCTGCGACAGGGGACTCCTCGATAACAAGGCGTACATGAGCCAGGCAGAGTTCGACGCGGTGATGAGATCGCTTGATACCAGCGAGATCGAAGCCCGCGATCATTATGACGGTGTGTTTCATCTGGTCACAGCAGCCAAGGGGGC
>JAZSNZ010000063.1:0-3884 GCA_045536645.1 Acutalibacteraceae bacterium | reverse complement strand
GCAGAGCAAGCTCTACCGTGCACACGCCGCACAGCTTATTGAAAGTCTGCGCAGTCAGACCAACGAAAGCTTCGGTGCAGGCAAGCTTCAGGTTCTCTCAGAGCTTACAAAGCTCCGTCAGATATGCTGCGACCCCACACTGTTCTTTGACGATTACAGAGGCGGCTCTGCAAAGCTCGAGACCTGTATGGAAAAGGTCAACAACGCAGTTTCAGGCGGTCATAAAGTACTGCTTTTCTCTCAGTTTACTTCCATGCTGTCCATCATTGCCCAGAGGCTCAATGCAGACGGTATTTCCTATTATCTCATCACAGGCTCCACAGGCAAGGAGCAGAGACTGTCCCTTGTAAATGCCTTCAACCGTGATGATACTTCCGTATTCCTTATATCCCTCAAGGCAGGCGGTACGGGACTCAATCTGACTTCTGCCGATGTGGTTATCCACTACGACCCGTGGTGGAACGTGGCTGCTCAGGATCAGGCCACCGACCGCGCTCACCGCATAGGTCAGCGCAATGTGGTAACAGTTCTCAAGCTTATTGCCCAGAACACCATTGAGGAAAAGATAATCGCTCTGCAGGAAAGCAAGCGAGAGCTTGCAGACAGCGTTATTTCACGCGGCGGCTCAACTATCGGCGACATCACACGTGATGAGCTTATCGAACTGCTTACAGAGGAATAATTTTTATGGTTATAGATATCCACACTCATGTGTTTCCCGAAAAAATAGCCGCAAGGGCAGTATCAGGGCTTGCTTCCACAAGCTTTCTGACTCCTGCCCTTGACGGCACGTTATCGTCTCTCCGTTCTGCAATGAGCGAGGACGGCGTTGATATTTCTGTTCTTCAGCCCATTGCCACCGCTCCCCATCAGGTGCCAAAACTCAACGACGCAGCTATAGAAAACAATAAGCTCGACGATATAATAAGCTTTGGTGCCATGCACCCTCTTTACCCCGACAAGGAAGCTGAGTTTCAGCGCCTTGCCGCTGCAGGGATAAAGGGAATCAAGCTCCACCCCGATTTTCAGCAGGCTTATATCGATGACCCTGCGGTTATAGAAACTCTCAGACTGTGCGGAAAGTACGGTCTTATAGCCATGATACACGGCGGACTTGATATTTCTTATCCCGAAATAAATAAAAGCACCCCCGAGCGGCTTCGGAGAATCCTGCCTCTTCTCGGTGATGCTGTTATTATCTTTGCTCATATGGGCGGATTTGGTTATTTTGAACAATCGATCAGATATCTCGCAGATACAGATGTTCTTATCGATACCGCCGCAGTTTGTGATATTTTTCCAAGTGATACGATTAAGTCTGTGATAGATGCCTTTACCCCCGACCGCGTTCTCTTCGGTTCCGATTCACCCTGGAGCCGCCAGAAGCTTTACATGGACTTCATAAAATCATTGGGGCTGTCCGAAAAGGAAACGGACGGAATACTCGGTAGCAACGCTCAGAAACTTCTCGCCTTATAGTTACTTATTATCTCCGTAAAGCAGCCATTCTACAGATACGCCAAGCGCCTCAGAGAAAGCAACGAGCTCATAATCTGAAACGCATCTGTGACCTGATTCTATTCTGTTTATGGACATGCGGTCAAGCATTACTCCCAGCAACTGT
Organism: Acutalibacteraceae bacterium; assembly: GCA_045536645.1. Taxonomy (GTDB): domain Bacteria; phylum Bacillota; class Clostridia; order Oscillospirales; family Acutalibacteraceae; genus JAISGQ01. The sequence goes on along the minus strand of JAZSNZ010000063.1, from coordinate 2,260 downwards.
ATTGCACCTGCAAGATCCTTCTGGGTCATATGCTTGGATTTTCTCGTTTCCCTTACCCGGGAAGCGATCAGATTTTTGCTGTTCATCTCCGAAAGTTTCATATGCGAACTCTCCTCTGAAAGTTTACTGTTTAAAGTAGACTCGGGTTTGCTAATGATATTATAACATATCATATACAAAAATAGGTGTCAAAACAGTGCATTTACAACAAAATTTACGCGATTTTCCATTTTTTTGCATTTTCCACAAATAATGCAAAAAAATCGCACATGGAGGAATTTTAATTGAATTGGTTAAAGACAAAAATCTTCACTTCCACAGAAGGCATTGAGCCTCTGTGCGGCAGACTGTACTCTCTGGGCTTAAACGGTGTTCAGATCGAGGACAGCGCCGATTTCAACGACTTTATCGAAAATGAACAGCAGTACTGGGATTATATTGACGAAAGCCTTGAGCCGCTGAAGACCGCTGAGACAAGCGTTACCCTCTATGTCACCGATGATGCTCCCGGCAGAGAGCTTCTTATGATGATAAGAGAGACTGTTTCTGCTCTTATGAAGCTTAACGATAACGGTCAGTTCGGTCGCCTTGATATTGAAACTGAGGGCGTGTGCGACGAGGACTGGGCAAACAACTGGAAGCAGTATTACAAGCCTTTCAATATCGGCGAGCGTGTATTTATCCGTCCTGAGTGGGTGGAATGTGACACTCCCGAAAACCGCGTTGCGCTGACGATGAACCCGGGCCATCTTTTCGGCACAGGCACTCACGACACCACGCAGATGTGCATGATGGAGCTTGAAAGACTTATAAAGGGCGGAGAGAAGGTTCTCGACCTCGGCTGCGGAAGCGGTATTCTTTCTGTTCTCTCTCTTCTTCTGGGTGCCCAAAAGGCTGTGGCTGTGGACATTGACCCTGCCGCACCCGAGACTGTTGGCGAAAATCTCACTCTCAATCCCCAATGCAAGGACAGATGTGCGGTTTTTGTCGGCGATGTCACCTCTGACACCGAGCTTCACAAAAAAATCGGCTCAGGCTATGATTTGGTAGTTGCCAATATCGTTGCAGATGTTATAATAAGCATATGCAGTGCTGCTTATTCCTTCATGAGAGAGGGCGCGTTGTTTGTGACATCCGGCATAATCTCCTCACGTGCCGATGAGGTGCTCACCGCCCTCCAAAAGGCAGGATTTGAGATTGTCTCACAACGAAACCAGAACGATTGGCGCTGCATCACCTCAATAAAGAAATAGGAGTGTTTATTTTGAAAAAAGCTTTATTGTTCCTGCTTTGTGCACTTTTTGTCTTCTCCCTCGCCGCATGCGGTGAAAAGGAAGTTTCAAACGGAGCTGTCAGCGGTGATGTCAGCGGCGATGTCGGCGGCGATATCATAAATTCTGACACTACCTTCGAGGACGAATATATCGAGGACGATGAATCACTCATGAATATTCAGGATATCATCGGCTTCTGGTACGCCACTTCCGTCTATCAGTCTCCCCGTGTTACTGACAGCCAGTATGAGACCGACGAGGACGTTGTGGCCGCTGCACAGTCCGCCCCTGTTCAGATAAGCGCAAATGAATTTGTATCCCCTCTGTTCAGCTCTGACAACGCAGTTTTCAAAAAGGTTTCTGTCTCTGTTGATTCTCTTGGCTCCTATGGTATTCAGGTCGATGAGGTTTTAGAACAGCTCGTTGGCGACGGTGAGCCGGTCAGAATAGATATCTTCGACGGCGACAGCTCCGTTCCCTCCTTCCATGTGTTCCTTCTTAACGAATACACCATGCTCTATGAGGGCGACGGCGGTTATTTCCTCTTTGCTGAAATCGAGGAATCTGTAGGTTGATCATTACGCAGACAGCAAAAAGGTCACATCCGATAAGGATGTGACCTTTTTTGATTATGCTGTTTTCTCTTTTTCCTCTGAGATTATATTGCGTATCCATATTCCCTTTTTGACAAGGATTATTGCCATAATACATTTTACCGCATCCATCATCTGGCACATAAAATAAAGTGGAACGATGGGAAGGCCTGTAAATCTCGACAGCACATAGGCAAGCGGCACGCTGAGCAGCCACATAAATCCGTTGTCGAAAAAGAATGTAAGTCCTGTTCTGCCCCCTGAACGCAGGGTAAAATAAGACGCATGGCACAGTGCGGAAAAGGGCATTACAATGGATGCACACAGAATTAGCTCCGTTGCAAGGCTTCGCACGCTGTCACTTACATTGTAAAGCATGGGAATAAAGGGGGA
>JAZSNZ010000227.1:0-2190 GCA_045536645.1 Acutalibacteraceae bacterium | reverse complement strand
CGATCCGACTTTCCGAGGTTGAGGCGCTTAAGAGAACGGGATATGTCCCTCAGAGCTATTATTCAAACAATTCCGAGCTGCGCAGAGTGATTGATTTTATCAATGCCAAGGGTATAAACGGGCAGGACTTTTCCGAAATAGGAGGAACGATAGTTCATCACGACCCGTATATGGTGCTTGCTGATTTTGCCGATTACCGTGCGGCACAGATAAGGGCCTGTGAACTCAGGAAAAATACGGACAGATGGAACCGTATGTCGCTTATGAATACAGCGAGTGCAGGGCGCTTTGCCGCAGACAGAGCGGTAAACGAATACGGAGCAAAAATCTGGAATGCCAAAAAATTGTTTTGATTAGTTTTTTAATATATGTATCACCGAAACTTAAAAAAGAAAGGAGAGGTATATTTCTTGACGGCATAAAGCCGCTTACGGATATACCGACAAAAACCATGGCACAGTTAAAAATGTATTGGCTCCCCGGAACACCTATCAAAGAATATCCGCTCCCCGAAGGATACTCTGTTTCAAACTACAAAACCGAGGCAGATAAGCAGGAATGGTGTGAGTGCTGCAAAAACGGTCTCGTCAGCGACAGTGCAGATGAGAAAACTTTCTATGATTCAATAGAGAGCATCTCCGATGTCAACCTTTCTGAGGACGTATTTTTCCTTGACTATTGCGGAAAACACGTCGGTACCGTTACGGCTTTTGTGGATAAAGAGAAAAACTGCGGAATTATGCACATGGTCGGAATCAGAACAGAGTACAGAGGAAGAGGCCTCGCAAAATATCTCTGCATGATTACCTTGCAGAGACTCAGCAAAGAGAATATCGACTATATTAAGCTTACTACCGACGAGTGGCGCAAGGGAGCGGTCAAGAGCTATCTTACCGGCGGATTTATCCCCGTAGAATATTCAATGGGTATGCAGGACAGATGGGAAGCTGTTCTTGAAGAGTACGGCATTGAAAGCGTTCAGATGATTTATGAGGACTGCACTCCCTTTAAGGTTATTTACAGAAAGAGCAAGGCTCCGAAAATTAAGTTCGGTGTATTTGGTGCAGGCAGAGGCAAAACAATGATGAAATACTGCGTTTCGAGCGGAAACGCAGAGCTTGTTGCAGTATGCGATAACTATAAGCCCGCCATTGATTCCGTAAAAGAACGCTTTGGTGAAGAGGTCGAAAATATCGCCTTTTATACCGATTTTGATGAGTTCCTCAAGCACGATATGGACTGCGTAGTTCTTGCAAACTTTGCCAATGCTCATGCTCCGTATGCTATCAAATGTATGAACGCAGGCAAGCACGTTCTCAGCGAAGTTCTTCCCGTTCAGACAATGAAAGAAGCTGTTGAGCTTGTTGAAGCGGTTGAAAAGACAGGCATGACCTATGCCTACGCAGAGAACTATTGCTTTATGCCGGCACCCAAGAAGATGCGTGAGCTTTATCAGGAGGGTGAACTCGGTAAGTTTGAGTACGGCGAAGGCGAATATATGCACAACTGCGAGGACGGTTGGCACAACTTCACAAGAGCAGACAAGAACCACTGGAGAAATACAATGAGCGCATTCTATTACTGCACTCATTCGCTCGGCCCCCTGATTCATATCACAGGCATGAGACCTGTCAGCGTAACGGGATTTGAAGTTCCGTTCAATGACAGAATGATGAGAATGGGCGCAAAAGCAGGCCCCATCGGTGTTGAGATGGTAACTCTTGAAAACGGTGCTGTTGTCAAGAGCCTTCACGGTGTCGGCCCTGCAAGGAATTCCATATGGTACAGCATTTACGGCTCAAAGGGAAGAATGGAAAGTGCACGTGAAGATACAGAGCTCAAAGATGTACATACTCTTTTCGTCAACTGTGACGAGGAAGAGGGCGACAACGTCTCAAAGCCCGTATATACCGATACCGACGATGCCTTGAGCGATAATGCAGGCGGCGCAGGTCACGGCGGCTCGGACTATTATGTAATGTACAACATGGTACAGAAGCTCAGAGGAAACCGCAATGCCGATACAATAGATGTTTACGAAGCTCTCGATATGTTCCTCCCCGGTATGTTTGCATATCGCTCTGTCCTTAATGGCGGTATTCCCATGGAGATACCGAATCTCAGAGAAGAGGCACAGAGAGACAAGTGGAGAAACGATACTCAGTGTACCGACCCCGAGGTTGCAGGAGA
>JAZSNZ010000295.1:0-3569 GCA_045536645.1 Acutalibacteraceae bacterium | reverse complement strand
AAGAAAAAGGAGCAGATTTTCTGAAATCTGCTCCTTAAATTAACAATTATTTCTTTCCCTTCAATGCGTAAACAAGGTTTGTTATCATTTCCATTACGTGACCGAAGGCAATGCAGGCAAAGAGGACTGTACCGAGATGCTCAAAGAATTTTGACATAACTTCCTGTGCATCGCCTGCCATGGCAGCGACCTGCTGAAGACCGTCCATATTGAACACGCCTGAGCCGACAAGGAAAATATAGGAGCAGACTATGGAAATAATGCTTGTTACAAGACCTGTTATAAACACTGTCATGTTTTTGCGGCCTTCGATTATGCGGATAACGTTTCTGATGATGGTCATGAGAGTCCAGATAACAAGGGGAATCCACACTGCCTGCACTGCATCCATATTAAACAGCGGGATAGTTGCTATATCCATGCCCTCGTCACCGATGGTTGCGATGATGGGAGCCTTATCGCCGAAGAAAAGAATAAGAACGGTAAAGAACACTGCAAAGCAGATGTCAACAATGCAGTCGGCTATCTTTATCTTCTCCTGCTTCTTAGGAACACTGGGAAGATTATCGAGATTGTCATCAATGCGGACATTCTTCCGCTCGAGAATGGCAAAAACTACCGTTATGACTGCAAAGGCGGAAATGAACATTTCGGGAATTACACCAAACAGCCATTCTGTAACGTATTTAAATACCGACTGCTCACGGTCGAATATCATACCCATGACAAAAGCAAGGGTGGCGCCGATTATCGTTGCGATGAGCACTATCTTGAGGACGACTTTGTACTTGAAATAGTAGGTGCCGCCGATGAGGTGGCCGACAGTATCGGTGTCGTACTTCTGTGCAAGCTGTGCAGGAGTACCCAGCTCTGCCAGCACCACTCTTATGTCCTGCTCGGTGGGTGTTATCTCGCCGCACCGAGCCTCCAGCATTTCGTAGATATTACCCTCTATCTCTTTTCCGACCTCTTCCCTGCTCTTCTTCGGGAGAAGCCTTGTGACCGCATATACATAGCGTGCGATAAGTTCGTTGTTATTCATCAATATTACCCTCCAATATATTTCTCACATTCTCCGAAAAGGCATTCCAGTGCGTTTTCATTCTCTCAAGCACCTCTTTGCCGTCCTCTGTCAGCACATAGTACTTTCTCGGCTTGCTGCCTCCTGTCTCCCACTCGCTTTTTAAAAGCCCCTGACTTTCAAGCCTTCTCATAAGGGGGTACAGGGTGTTAGCCTCAACGGGTATTCCGCCCTTTTCAAGCTCGCTGACAAGACTGTAGCCGTAGGTGGGCTTTTCCAGCCTGCTGAGCACGAGCAGTATCAGCGTCCCGCGCCGAAGTTCCAGTATAAGGCCCGATACGATTTCATCCGTATTCACAATATCTCTCCTTTCACGTTATCGTTGTTCGTATTATAGTGTGTGGCGCACACTATTGTCAAGAGTAAAATCAAAATTTATTAAAATTATTTTTTCAGGTGGTGTATTCTTCCTGTATATGGTAAAATATTATGTCAGAAACCATCGAAAGGCTATGATATGTATGGCATACTCTCATCAGAAAAGGATAGAGTCGGGCATCAGACTGCTCAACGATAAGGGCCAGCTTGCTCAGTGGGGCTTCTCTGACGCCCCTGCATCGGGCTATGACCGCAGCGATGTGCCCTTTCTGCGCCGTCTGCGCTTAAAGGAATGGGACAGCTACGCCTTCGTGGGTGGTGAATGGCAGGTGTCCGTCTCCATTGCAGACAACGGTTATATGGGGATAGTCTCTGCTTCCATAGTCAATCTGCGTGAGGGTTGGCACAAAACCAACATCTCCACCGAGCTTTTCACCCTCGGTCGTTACGAGCTGCCCTGCACCAGCAGCTTCGGGGATATCGTGTACCGCTCGAAAAATTCCTCCCTCAACATATCCATCGGTCAGAACGAGCGCAGGCTCACACTGCGTTACCCGAATTTTGACGATGTAAAGGAGCTTTATATCTCCGCTGTGTTCCGTCTTGAGAAGGAAGACAGCCTTCTGGCGGTCATTCCCTTTGAAAATAAAAAACAGTTTTTCTGCACTCATAAAATAAACTGCATGAACGTTTCAGCCACGGTGCGCTACGCAGGACTCGAGACCCGTTTTGAGCCTGACACCTTTGGCAGCTATGAATGGTGCCGTGGAGTTCTCCCCTCGAAGACTCAGTGGATACACTGCTCTGCCAACGCTCTGCATGAGGGCGAGCGATTGGGATTTAATCTGGGGACAGGCTTCGGAGACCGCAGTGAATGCGGCGAGAATGCGTTTTTCCATAAAGGGAAAATGTACAAAATCGGTGAGCTTGATATCACTGTGCCAAATGATATGGAAAGAGAGTCCTGGAGCTTTATCGGCGAGGATGGGGATATCAACCTGCGCATGGTGCCTGTCTATGCTGTCCGTGAGGGGTACAGCGCTCCGTGCTTTGCAAAAATAGATCAGAACAGGATTTTCGGCAGGTATTACGGCACAGTCATGCTCAGAGACGAGGACGGCACTGCGGAAAGACTGGTGCTGGACGGTATATTGGGCTTTTCGGAGGTGGTGGACTGCAGATGGTGATATGTGCCGAGCCTCTTACATTAAGGCCCCTGAAAATTTCCGACGCAGAAGCACTGCTTGAGATAATAAAAGATGAAACCGTACAGAAAATGACTGTGGGTTTCCCCTCCGACGCAACCGTTGAAACTGCCGAAACAATAATAAAAACACGTGAAAGCTGGCTGAAATACGGCGGCGGCTGGCAGCTTGCCATAGAGCTTGAGGGTGATCTCATCGGGCTTGTGGGCATAAATGCTGTCTCCAAGGCCTACGACAGAGCCGCTCTCGATTACGTTATTTCAAAGGAGCACCGAGGCAGGGGCTTTGCCTCCATTGCAGTCAAAGCTTTTATTCCTGCCTGCGCAGAACGCTTTTCCCTGCACAGAATTTCCGCATCTGTCTTCGCTGACAATACCCCCTCGAGACAGGTGCTGGAAAAATGCGGTTTTACCCTCGAGGGCATCGCAAGGGACGAAATAAAAAAAGACGGCATCTACAGAGATGTCGCCCATTACGGACTGATATTGTGAGGTTTTTGTGTTTGACCGATTTATCCCTCTATCAGTCCGTTTTGTACTTGTTTACCCCTCTCCTGCGGTGCTATAATCCATAAAGAACGAAATTCTCTCAGGGAGGTCATTATGTCTCGACGTCACGAAATGGACATGACAAGCGGTCCGCTTTTAGGCAAGATGCTCCGCTTTGCCTTTCCCGTTATTTTATCAAATGTTCTCCAGCTTCTCTATAACGCCGCAGACTCGATTATAGTCGGCAGATTTGCTGAAGACGGAAAAAACGCACTTGCCGCCGTTGGCTCCACCAACGCCATAATTCACCTTATAACAAACCTTTTTATCGGTTTTTTCCTCGGCGGCAGTATTATTATCGCTCAGTTCAAAGGTGCAGGCGAAGAGAAGGAAGTCAGCAAGACTGTACATACCTCAGCCCTTGTCAGCCTTCTGACGGGTATTGCGGTGTGCGTTATCGGTCAGCTTATCGCAGAG
>JAZSNZ010000011.1:0-6963 GCA_045536645.1 Acutalibacteraceae bacterium | reverse complement strand
ATCATATCGAAGATATATCACCCGTTCCGTAAGGAACGGATATCATTGAAAAAAGTCACCTTTGTCGGTAGACAAAAGTGACTTTTTTCATGGTGCTGCTGGTCGGACTCGAACCGACGGCCTGCTGATTACGAATCAGCTGCTCTACCAACTGAGCCACAACAGCGAAATTTATCCCGTACATGATACAATAAAGAAAAATCTTTGTCAATAGATATTTGCTGCGCGAAAATGCGATAATATAGTAATAATAGCTCAAAAAATAAAGCCTTGCACACTGCTTTTCTGCAATGCGGATATGCATAATAGGCTTTATTTTTCACATCATCTGGTGTATAATATCATGGTTATGTAAATAAAATGAATTCAGGTGTAAATGTATGGCAAATGCCCCACAGGAAAGACTAAGAAATATCGCTATCGTAGCTCACGTTGACCATGGCAAGACCACCCTGGTTGACCAGCTTCTCAAGCAGAGCGGCGTGTTCCGTGAAAACGAGGCAGTGGCAGAGCGAGTCATGGACTCAAATGACATTGAGCGTGAGCGCGGAATAACCATTCTTGCCAAGAACACTGCTGTTATGTATAACGGCGTAAAGGTCAACATCGTCGACACCCCGGGTCACGCAGACTTTGGCGGCGAGGTTGAGCGAATCCTCATGATGGTCGACGGCATAATCCTTCTCGTCGATGCATTTGAGGGATGTATGCCCCAGACCCGTTTTGTTCTCAAGAAGGCACTGGGACTTGGCAAGAAGTCAATCGTTGTAGTCAATAAGATTGACCGTCCCATGGCAAGACCTGCGGAGGTAGTCGATGAGATAATCGACCTCTACATCGACCTGGGCGCAGATGACGAGCAGATTGAATTCCCTGTAGTATATGCATCAGGCCGTGACGGCTATGCTTCCCTCGATGCAAACGAAAAGGGAACAGATATGACTCCCCTTTTCGAGACTATTCTTGAGACTATCCCTGCACCCGTAGGTGACCCCGAAGGCCCTGCACAGGTGCTTTTCTCCAATATCGACGCAGACGAGTACGTAGGCAAGATCGGTATCGGACGTGTTGAAAGAGGAACAATAAAAACAGGTCAGCAGATGGTACTCTGCCACACTGACGGCACCAACCAGAATGTAAAGATAAGCAGACTTTACCAGTTTGAAAATCTTCGCAGAGTGGAAGCTGCCACAGCATCTGTCGGTGATATCATAGCAGTATCGGGCTTTGCAGATCTCAACATAGGTGAGACCGCCTGCGACCCTGAGCATATCGATCCCCTGCCCTTTGTAAAGATAGACGAGCCTACCGTATCCATGATGTTCATGGTCAACAACGGACCCTTCGCAGGACAGGACGGAAAGTACGTTACCAGCCGAAACATCCGTGACAGGCTGTTCAGGGAGGTCGAAACAAACGTTGCAATGCGCGTTGAGGAGACCGATTTTGCCGATACATTCAAGGTTTCCGGCAGAGGCGAGCTGCATCTCTCCATTCTTATCGAGACCATGCGCCGCCAGAATTTTGAATTCATGGTATCCCGTCCTCAGGTTATCTACAAATACATCGACGGTGTAAGATGCGAGCCTATGGAGCTTCTCATGATAGAGGTTCCCGAGGACTACGTCGGCGCAGTCATGGAGAAGATCTGCTCGAGAAAGGGCGAGCTTCAGACTATGGACACCCGTCAGTCGGGCATGACCCACATGGAGTTTCGCATTCCCTCGAGAGGACTTATGGGCTATCGCTCGGAGTTCCTCACCGATACCAACGGCAACGGTATAATGAACCACATCTTTGACGGCTACGAGCCCTTCAAGGGTGAGATAGTCCTTCGCCAGCAGGGCAGCCTTATCGCATTTGAGACAGGCGAATCCAATGCATACGGCCTGTTCAACGCACAGGAGCGCGGAAGAATGCTCATAGGCCCCGGCGTGCCTGTGTATGAAGGCATGATAGTCGGCTACGCACCCAAGAACGAAGACATAATCGTAAATGTCTGCAAGAAAAAGCACGTTACAAATACCCGTGCATCAGGCTCCGATGAAGCACTGAGACTGACTCCCCCCACTATCTTCTCCCTTGAGCAGGCACTGGAGTTTATCGCAGATGACGAGCTTGTTGAGGTAACCCCGAAAAATATCCGCCTGAGAAAAACGCTTCTTACCAAGGAAGCACGAGTAAAGGCGATGAACAAAGCAAAAAACAATAACTGAAAAGGAGAATAAAAATGAGCAACGAAAATAAGAATGTTATGCCCGAGGAAGAGGAGTTTGAGACTCTGACCCTTTCCGATGAAGAGGGCAACGAAATAGAGTTTGAGCTTATGGACGTAGTTGAGTACGACGGCAACGAGTATGCAGTACTGCTTCCCGTTGAGGGTGCTGACAACGACGGCGTTGACGAGGTCGTAATTCTTCTCGTTGAGAGCGAGACAGAGGAAGAGCAGTTCTTTGCAGCAGTTGAGGACAGAGAGATTGAGTTTGCAGTATTTGAGATATTCAAGGAAAGGAACAAGGATACTCTCAACTTTGTAGACGTAGACTGATTTGATTTTCAGGTTCCTGCCGTACAGGCAGGAACCTGAATTTATGATGGTGATAAAAATTGAGATACATAATAATAGACCTCGAATGGAACGGCACCTTTTCGGGCAAGCTGGGTCATTATTTCAACGAGATCATAGAGATCGGAGCAGTAATGCTCGATGAGAGCTTTGATATAGTAAGCGAATTTTCAGCTCTTGTGTCTCCGAAATACAACAAGAAGCTGTCGGGAAGAGTAAAGCGCCTGACCCATATAACAAACTCCGAGGTGGCAGGGGGCATGGACTTTTTAAAGGTCTACGATCAGTTTGGCCGTTGGGTCGGAGATGAAGACAACTGCGTAATGTCCTTCGGAACAGGAGATATACTCGTCATCCTCGAAAATCTTGAAGTGTACGGCAAGGGCAAATCCATAAAATTCATGAAAAACTACTGCGATCTGCAGCAGCTGTGCCAGATGGATATGGACGTTGAATCGGGGCAGCAGCTGGGGCTTTCGGCAATGGCAGAGAAGCTCGGCATAGAGGTAGGAGACATGGATATGCACCGTGCCCTTGACGACAGTATTGTTTCCGCGCAGTGCCTGAAATGCACATTCAGAGAGGAAAACTACAGGGCACTTGCAAGAAAGGCCGACAGCGAATTTTACCGTTGGATAACCTTCAAGACAGTATCCATATCCGATCTTGCAAATCCCCTGCTCAAGGCCTCCATGTTCATGCTCAGATGTCCGGAATGCGGTGTCCTGCTGAAACGCATGACAGCGGTCACATCCAAAAGCCGAAGCTTCACGGCGCAGTACACCTGCGGAATGTGCGGCAGAAAATTTACCGGCAAGCATTATATAAAGCTTAAATACGAAGGAATAGTAAACCGTTCGACACTGACTGAATGCGTTTCTGCACAGCAGGAAAACAAAGAAGAAATATGCGAGGATGCATAGAATAAAAGGAAAACAGCTCCGATTTTCGGAGCTGTCCTTTTTTATCTTGTGTCCTTTGAAACTCTGCGGAGCATCAGTGCGGCAAGTGCCGAGAAGATAATGACGAAGAACAGCAGCATACCCCACGAAAGCAGAACAGAGGCGGTGTGAGGCTCATACATATCGATAAAATCAAGCTCATGCTTGCCGAATTTCTGTCCTGCGGCAAAAGCGGCATCACGTGCCTCTCGAAGCTCTTTTGCAATGTCGCTGGACGCACCGAAAGCCTGCATAGCCCAGCGAGCCACCATAAAACATGAAATGATCTCAAGAAAAGTGTTCATGGAAAAGAGAACACCCGAAAAAACCACCTGCAGAATAAGAAACACAGGAGCAATGATGTTTGCCACATCCGCCGACCTGACGAGGGAAGAAATAAAAAGCCCCGTGGCATCGGAGGCGAGATTGAGCAGAAACAAAGTGATATAGCACTCGATCACAACAGGGAAAACGAGCCCGTCCGCGCTTTTTGAAAAATCGGCAAACAAAACAAATATAACCATAATAAGCAAGGCCTGCAAAGCGCAGATGACCGCCTGAATAATGAGCTTTGAGCAGATATAGGCACCGAGACTGAGATTTGCGCAGTATTCACGCTTTACAATATTTCGCTCTCTGCATATATCCTGAATGGAGTTGAAAACCCCTGTAAAGATAACCGCACAGCAGAGGACAAAATAAGCTGTCTGGGAATCCTGAAAGGAGGTAAACATATCCTCACCTGCAACAAAAGCGACTATAATACCGCACACTATAGGCAAAGCCAGCATAAGGATCAGCTTGAAGGTGCTGTTGAGCAGTATTTCCACATTGCGTGCCAACAGTACCCTTGCCTGTCGAAAAAAACGACGTAAAAAACCTTTCAAAGCCTCGCCTCCTTGCGGCAGGCTTCGTATGCAAGAATATATCTTGAGGGATCACCGCTTATAAGAGCGTAGGCGTCTGTCAGATTATCCACATCAAAGAAACTCAGCGCCTCGGGAAGAGAGCCGAAAAAACACAGCCGACCGCCGGGAGCGAGAAAAATTATCTTGTCAAACAGAGAGATGTTCTGCAGTGTGTGAGTAATGCAGATGACAGTCTTGCCCTTTTCGTGAGAAAGCCTGCAAAGCTGCTTCATAAGACTGGTTTCTGCTTCGGGGTCAAGTCCGGAGGTGGGTTCGTCAAGAAAGAAGAGAGCAGGATCGCTGATAAGCTCCACTGCAATGCTGGCACGCTTGCGCTGACCTCCGCTCAGCTTTTTGACCAGCTTGTTTCTGTGCTCAAGAAGCCCTACGGTGCTCAGCACATCAAGTATCTTTTCCTCTATTTCAAAATCCGTAATGTCATCGCTGAGTCTCAGTCGTGCAACAAACCTGAGCATATTCTGCACTCTCAGATTATCGTGGACGATATCCGACTGAGGCACATAACCTATCCTTGCCTTGAATGTGTTGTAGTTGAGTATAAGATCCTCGCCATTTATAAATACCTTGCCGCTGGTGGCAGGCTCAAAGCCGTTGAGGCAGTTGATGAGAGTGGATTTTCCTGAGCCCGAGCCGCCGACTACCGCAACCAGCTCTCCGGGCATGACGGACAGAGAAATATCGTTCAGAATGCGCCTTGAATGTCCCTTGTCGGAAATATCCCGACACAGCCTTTCGGCGCAGAGACAGACTCCCTTTGTCTCTGTGGGCGGGTTTATATTAGAATTCATAGGATCAGTTCCCTTTAGAAGGATTTTGATGTATACTTTTCAGATAAAGTAATGTACAATATATATAATTAAACAAACGGAGGCAAATATGAGCCACGATATAAAAGCTTTGCGAAAAAAAGCAATGTCACTGCCCCTTCGCCCGGGCGTGTACATTATGAAGAACAGCAAAAATGAAATTATATATATAGGAAAAGCAAAGGCTCTGAAAAACAGGGTCAGCCAGTATTTCGGCTCTCAGGGAAACCACACCGTAAAGGTGCGCCGAATGGTGCAGAACGTGGAGGATTTCGATTATATCGTGACCGACTCTGAGTACGAAGCTCTGGTGCTCGAGTGCAGCCTTATCAAGCAGCACTCGCCGAAATACAATATTCTTCTCAAGGATGATAAGGGCTACAGCTATGTCAGGGTATCAAAGGAAGATTATCCCCGCATCAGAATGGTTCGCAGAACAGAGGATGACGGCGCGGCTTACATGGGGCCTTACACCTCGGGCACAACAGTGCGCGATGCGGTGGACGAAGCCTGCAGGATTTTCCGACTGCCCACCTGCTCGAGGAAATTTCCAAGGGATTTCGGAAAGGGAAGACCCTGCCTCAATTACTCAATAAAACAGTGCATGGGCGTCTGCCGAGGAAAGATATCAAAGGAAGAATACAACGAGGCTCTCTCGCAGGCATTGGATTTTCTCAGGTCTGATGCAGATACAACCGTAAAAGTGCTGACAGCACAGATGGAGGAGTGCGCGGAAAATCTTGAGTTTGAAAAAGCCGCCAAGCTGCGTGACAGAATAGCCGCCATAAGGAAGATAAGAGAGAAGCAAAAGGTGGTAATGACGAAGATAGAAGAGCAGGACGTCATAGCCGCTGCTGTTTCTGGAAACACTGCCTGTGTGGAGATAATGCGTTATTCTGGCGGCAGACTGTACGAAAGAGAGCATTTTCTTTTTGAAGACCCTCCTGCACCGGAGAACCTCAGAAGCGAGTTCATCGCCCGTTACTATTCTGCAAGAGATCATATAGCACCGAGGTTATTCATAGATATAAAGCCCGAGGGTACAGAGCTTTTAGAGCATTGGCTCACCGAGCAGAAGGGCAGAAAGGTAACCATCAGCGTGCCCATGCGAGGAGAACAGGTGGAGCTTGTTGCCATGTGCCGAAAGAATGCGGCAGAGCACCTGTCTATTATGCGCGGAAAATTCGGAGATATGACCGAAACTCTCGATGATCTTATGAGAATGCTGGGACTTCCCAAAGCTCCCGAATATATTGAATCCTACGATATTTCCAACACCGCAGGTGAAGCCAATGTTGCAGGAATGGTGGTGTTCCGTGACGGAAAGCCCCTTAAAAGCGCCTACAGAAAGTTTAAAATAAAGGGATTTGACGGGCAGGACGATTACGGCTCAATGCGTGAGGTCATCACACGCAGATTTGAGGAGTATTTTGCCCACAAGGGAGAGGAAGGCTTCGGCACACTGCCCGACCTTATCCTTCTCGATGGCGGCGAGCAGCATGTAGCGGCAGTCAAGCCCATAATCGATTCCTATGGACTTACCATACCCGTTTTCGGCATGGTAAAGGATCAGAAGCATCGAACCCGTGCAATATCTGCTCTCGGTGAAGAGGTGGCGATAGCAAAGAACCGAAAGGTATTTACTCTTATCGGCACCATACAGGAAGTCGGAGGCCAAAGCGGTCTTAGGAAGACAAACCAAATGATCAACTCCTTGGCTC
>JAZSNZ010000169.1:0-9900 GCA_045536645.1 Acutalibacteraceae bacterium | reverse complement strand
GCCCTCGGTGATAAGACCGCAGGAGATACCTGCAACAGGAGCCTTGATGGGTACGCCTGCGTCCATAAGAGCAAGGGTAGAACCGCATACAGAGCCCTGAGAGGTGGAACCGTTGGAGGAAACAACCTCAGAAACAAGGCGCAGTGCATAGGGGAACTCAGTCTCAGAGGGGATAACTGGGAGAAGTGCGCGCTCAGCCAGTGCGCCGTGGCCGATCTCACGACGGCCGGGGCCTCTGCTGGGCTTGGTCTCACCTACAGAGTAGGAGGGGAAGTTGTAGTGGTGCATATATCTCTTGAATTCCTCGTCGTCGATACCGTCAAGAAGCTGGCGGTCGCTGACAGGGCCGAGAGTACAGATGGTCAGTACCTGAGTCTGACCTCTGGTGAAGAGACCTGAACCGTGAACTCTGGGGAGAATGCCGACCTCGGAAGCAAGAGGACGGATGTCGTCCATGCCTCTGCCGTCAACACGCTTCTGCTCGTCGAGCAGCCAGCGGCGGACAACAAACTTCTGGGTCTTATAAAGGCACTCGTCGATCTTTGCCTCGGACTCGGGATATATCTCATCAAACTTTGCGTGTACAGCCTCGTAGATGGGCTTGAGGTTTGCATCTCTGACGGTCTTGTCGTCAGTATCAAGTGCAACCTTGATGTCCTCGATTGCAAACTCCTTGATAGCCTCGAACATATCGTGATCGGGTTCGTTGCTGGGATAGGAGAACTTCTCCTTGCCGATCTCAGCCTGAATGCCCTTGATGAACTCGATAACTGCCTGGTTTGCCTCGTGGCCTGCCATGATACCGTTGTACATGACTTCGTCAGATACACAGTCTGCACCAGCCTCGATCATTGCGATCTTCTTGTCGGTGGATGCAACGGTTGTGCTCATGCGGTTGTTCTTTCTCTGCTCTGCGGTGGGGTTGATGACGATCTCGCCGTCAACATAGCCTACAGATACTGCGGAGATAGGACCGTTCCAGGGGATATCGGAGATGGAGATTGCAATGGAGGTACCGATCATTGCGGTGATCTCGGGAGAGCAGTCGGGATCAACTGCCATGACGGTTGCAACGATTGCAACGTCGTTTCTCATGTCCTTGGGGAACAGAGGACGGACAGGGCGGTCGATAACACGGGATGCGAGGATCGCCTTGTCGGAGGGTCTGCCCTCTCTCTTGAGGAAGGAGCCGGGGATCTTGCCCACTGCATAGAGCTTCTCCTCAAAGTCAACGGAAAGGGGGAAGAAATCGATGCCGTCACGGGGCTTTGCGGAAGCGGTGACTGCAACGTGTACGCAGGTCTCGCCGTAGCGAACAAGGCAGGAGCCGTTTGCAAGCTGAGCCATTTTACCTGTCTCAACTACGAGAGGTCTGCCTGCGAGGGTAGTTTCAAAAACCTTGAAATTCTCAAACATTTTTAGCTGTCCTTTCTTTTTTGATTTTTGGCAGACAGCATAGCAATAAAACCGTATTTCCACGCATTTTGGTGCGTGAAACCACCGTTTTACCGCTAAGCCTCTGCCCTTTTTCTTTCTGATCGGGAATGTGCTTCGGGGTTGGTGCTGACCGCTTAAATAACGGCAAACGGGCAAGCGCATAAATTAACACGCTTGCCCTGATTTACGCCATTATTACTTACGGATGCCGAGCTGTGCGATGATTGCACGGTAACGCTCGATGTCGATCTTGGTAAGATAGTTGAGAAGGTTTCTTCTCTGACCGATCATCTTGAACAGGCCGCGGCGGCTGTGATGGTCGTTCTTGTGCTCCTTGAGGTGCTCGGTAAGGTCGCTGATTCTCTTGGTGAGAACTGCGATCTGAACCTCAGGGGAACCGGTGTCGCCCTCATGGCGTGCGTACTGCTGCATTATAGCGGTCTTTTCTTCTCTGGTCATGGTTATTACCACCTCTTTTAATACTCCCGTAAAAATCGCAGGTAAGGGTATCGGTGTTCCTCATAAAAAGGCATACGCCCATATCCGCGACATTCGGTGCTTGAGCATTTTAACATATGTTTCCCGAAAGGTCAAGCTTTATTAGGATTTAAGATGACTTTTTTTACTTCGTCCAACAGCGCTTGTATATTGCATTGACAAAAACGCATCTAATGCAGTATATTAGAATAGAAATGATATATTGGAGGTATTTTTATGATTTGTCCTTACTGCAACGCAACTCTTTCAGACGATGCTCAGCTCTGCACCCAATGCGGTGCTGCCACTGCATCATCTGCCCCCCAGCCTGACTGCAGTACACCCGATAATGCACCCAAAAAAGCTCGCTCATCAAAAAAGCCTTTGGTTATCATTCTCTGCATTATCTTCTTTCTTATCGCCGCCGGCGCCGGTGCATACATTTATTTCTTCAGCGATATTTTCAAGGCAGAGGAATCCTCCTCGCTTTCTCCTCAGGAGCAGCTTGCCGTTACCCTCGTAAAAGCTATTGAAAACGAAGATACAGATGCTGCCCTCAGTGTCTACAACGATGATTTCGTCAATGCCTGCAAGGAAAGCACCGAGCCTGAAAATGACTACGAGCTGATCGTTGCCCTCTGTCCTGTATACTCAAGATATGCAGGTGTGGAGATGTCGGCATGCAACATCGATACCATGGATTACGAAGAGTATGTCAACAGGCTTTATGCAGCTATGAAGACACAGTATGCAGATAACGATCTTCTCCTTTCCATGCTTGAGGATGAATACGAAGTATTGGATATTGATGAGCATCTCCAAAATGCCATCGACGATCTTTACTCCCTGACAAATGTCAGAGTATCTGATCTTACTGTTGCCACCGCATCGCTTACCTACGCAGACGGAAGCAAGGGTGCTTATCTTCTTATTTTCGGTGTGACAGATGATAATGTATGGAACGTCTATTCCTGCGAACTTGACAAATACATCAGCACTGTTTATGAGGATGAGGATAAGCCTCAGATCGATGAGCCTGCCGATGAACCCGACGAGCCTGTTATTGTCGAACCTGTTGATGAACCTGTCAATGAGCCTGCTGATATCGTTGAGGACAGCGAACTCATCGGCACATGGACTATGACAGATGCTGACGGTATGGAATTTGTCCTTACCTTTGACCAAGGCGGAGTGGGCACCTGTATTTCGGAGGGTCTGACCCTGAATATTTCCTACAAAATCGATGGTGATTCCATAACCGTCGTCATCGACGGTACCGCTGCTGTCGAGCAGATGACCGGCATGACGATAGAAGAAATGCTGTCGGAGGGGTATCTTTCACAGGAAGATGTTGACGGTCTGATCGAAACAGAAACCAGCACCTATAGGGTTGTTGGCGATAAACTCTATATTGGAGAAGAAGAATACACCAGAACCAACTGATATGCACACCCCCGTGGGCAACCACGGGGGTCTTATATTTCCTTTTTTATTTACAATTAACCGATTGTAAATCCATACAAAAAATGTTATGATACTTTATGAACCGTCAAAGGAAGTGTTTACTATGAATGCTGTCGACAGATTTTTAAAATATGTGACTTACAATACTATCTCTGACCCCAAAGGCCGGACACGCCCCAGTACAGGTCTGCAGTTTATTCTTCTGCGCCAGCTGCTCAGCGAGCTGGACGATATGGGCGCCAGCAACGTGCGCATGGGCAAAGAATGCAATGTTTATGCCGAGATACCCGCTTCGGAAGGCTGCGAAAACGAACCTGTCATCGGCCTTATCGCCCATGTTGATACATCTCCTGCAATTTCCGGTGAAAATGTCAGGCCTTCAATTGTCAGCAATTATGACGGAGGCGAAATTGCTCTCGGACAAAGCGGATATGTGATGAATCCCGAAGAATTCCCTTCACTCAAGGCATATGTTGGCCAGGATCTTATCGTAACCGACGGCACAACTTTACTGGGAGCTGATGATAAGGCAGGCGTTGCCGAGATAATGGCTGCCGCTGAGATACTGATTAACGATAAATCCATCCCCCACGGCAAAGTCGTTATCGCCTTTACTCCCGACGAAGAGATAGGTTCAGGTGCAGACGGTTTTGATATCGAGGGTTTCGGTGCCAATTTCGCTTACACCATCGACGGCGGAAAGCTGGGCGAACTTGAAATGGAATGCTTCAACGCAGCCGCTGCCGATATAGACATCAAAGGCTTTTCAATCCACCCGGGCGATGCTAAAAACAAAATGGTCAACGCCGCTCGAATTGCTGCCGAGTTTGTTTCTCTCATGCCGCTTTCCGATACACCCGAACACACCGAAGGATACGAGGGTTTCTTCCATCTGTGCCAGATAAGCGGCAGCGAGGATTCTGCACATCTCGAATACATAATCCGTGATTTTGACTCTTCCATGCTTCAGCAGCGCAAGGATTTTATGACAAGCGCCGCTGCTATGCTCAACACCCGTTACGGCAAAGGAACTGTCAACCTCACTATCACCGACAGCTACCGCAATATGTATGAAATGGTAAGTCCTCACCCTGAGATAATAGACCGCGCAAAGTCAGCTTTTACCGAAAACGGCGTTGATGTGATCATGACCCCCATACGCGGCGGCACTGACGGCGCACGGCTTTCCTGGGAGGGTCTGCCCTGTCCCAACCTTTCAACCGGCGGTCACAATTTCCACGGCCGCTTTGAGTATATCCCCGTCCAGTCATTGGAGAAAATGACTGATGTTATCATTTCTCTTGTAAAAAAGCAGTAAAGGAGGCGGATTGCGATGAATAAAGGTAAACTGAAGCTTTTATTGATTTCCGTGCTTTCAGCAGTTCTTGTATTAAGCAATGTTTTTATTTGCATAAGCGGCTGCTACAGCGAAAAAGGCAGTAATCCCAACGATATTTTACCTGATATTATATCTCCTACAGAGCAGGACCCTGAGCCGGACTATTCCTTCACCGATCTGTTGTCTGATTCGGATACTCCGTCAGATTCAGATATATCCATCTCCGATACTGATATTATCAGCGAGAGCGATTCTGATGTTCCCAACTCAGATACCGCCCCTGCAACCGATGTTCTGTCCCGCGACGAACGTGATGCAACAGGTGTATACGGAGCAACTTACGAAAATAAATATTATATTGTAATTTACCTTAAAACTCAGTCTGTTTGTGTTTATGCCAAGGATTCTGAAGGTTTTTACAATAAACTCACAAAAAGTTTCACCTGCTCAACAGGCAGAAAGGGACATGAATCTCCTATCGGCCTGTTTGCAATCAATCTTAAATGCCGTTGGAGATCTCTCAACGGAAATGTTATGGGACAGTACTCCTGCAGATTTGCAGATGGATACTGGTTCCATTCGGTACCTTATTATAAACAGCGTCCGGACACTCTGAACACATCTGCTTATGATAAACTCGGAACAAAGCAGAGCGGCGGCTGCATTCGTCTCTGTACCCGTGATGCCAAATGGGTCTACGATAATTGCAAAAACGGCACGCAGGTCTACATTATTGATGCTTCAGGCCCCAGAGGTGCCGGTGTTCCTCGAAGAAACAGCGCTCCGGAATATGATGGTTGGGACCCGAGCGACAAGTGGTCAGAAGGCAATCCGTATTTTACAACACCCTCTTCCTCGGAGGCAACATCCTCTTCCTCAGAGGCAACATCTTCTTCCTCAACTACAAGTTCAACAAGCACCGAAGCGACCGCTGCAACCACCGCTGCAACCACTGCTGCAACCACTGCAGCGACCACGGCTGCAACTACTGCTGCAGCCGACGCGTCCTGTCAAATAACTGTTTCAGGCAGCCTGTCCTTAAAAGGACAGCCAGTTTTCTTTATTTTCCTATTTATTTACATTTAAGCGATTGTAAATACACATTGAAAATGCTATGATAATATGTAATTTGAAATTCTTAGGTTCTGCCCTGCGGAGTTTCTGCTTAAACATTCACTTCGTTAAATATAGTCGGGAGGTACATTACGTGGCATCTAATCGTATCAGACTTATTCTTCTTGTTTTTTCACTCGCAATTATCCTTGCCTTTGCAAGCGCATGCTCTTGCGGAGAAGCGGCAGAAAATTTCCTTGAGAATGTTTCAGTATCCGATGTTTTGCCTACTGCTGCCACAGGCGCGCAGCAGTCATCGTCTTCCTCTGTCTCGTCAGAAACCACAGGCACCACACTATATTTAACCTCTCCCTCGGATATTACCAATACAACCTCATCGACAACGGTCACATCTTCAGTCACAACCGCAACAACTACTTCCACAACAAAAGTCAGCACAACTACTTCCACAACTGTCTCTACAACAAAAACCACAACCACCGCTTCCGCCGAATCCAAAAACGCCCCCGGCGTACATAATCCCGATTATCAGACAAAGTACTACATAGTAGTTCACACAGGAAGTCAGTCTGTGGCTGTATACGGCAAAGACGAAAACGGATACTACAATAAGCTTGTTAAATGCTTTACCTGCTCAACCGGCACCAAGGGACATTCAACCAGAACCGGAGATTACACTATCTGGAGAAAGTTCCACTGGCGTGCACTGGTAGGCGGAGTTTACGGACAGTATAACAGCAGTATTTCAAAAAGCTATCTGTTCCATTCCGTTCCATACCTCAAGTCAAAGTACAACACTCTCGACAACAAGGAATATGACAAACTGGGTACGCCTGCTTCCCACGGCTGTATACGACTGTGTGCGCGCGATGCAAAATGGATATATGACAACTGCGCTATCGGCACCCAAGTTTACATCACCAATACATCCGGCCCTGCAGGTGCCGGTGTTCCAAAGCGAAACACCGACCCGATCTATGACGGCTGGGACCCTTCTGACAAGTGGGCTGACGGTAACCCATACTTCACAACTACAACAACTGCCACAACTACAACAACTGCCACAACTGCAACAACAACTGCCACAACTGCGGAAGAGACTACCGTTGCTGCAACAGCAGTCTCTTCCGCTGAATCCACCACTACGACAGTAGCAACCACCACTGCCTCAACTGAATCTTCTGCCCAATCATAAAGCAACAGCTGATATATCAATCCCAAAGGAGGATGTGCTGTGGGGTACTACGCACAGGAATACAACAGAAAAATACAAGCCCGCAACCGTGCTGCAAAAACGACACTCATGCTCGTTATTACTCTCCTCTTTTTCGGTGTATCTACATGGATAAGCTATTCCATGAATAACGGAACCCTGTTCAATGAACTCGACACGGAACAGGAGTCCTCCTCTCAGTCTTCTGTTCACGAGGAAAACCATACACTCTCTACTGAGCTGAACCAGGATATAATATTCTCCGAAAGCGATATTCCTCTTGATATGATGGATGATGCGCCTCCTGTGGTCACCCTTACGGATGCCGAAAAGGAAAATCTCCCGGAAGTTCTTCCGACCCTGATCGATGTTATTATCGAACCCAACTACGAATCTGACCATTACATTGTTGTCTATGTGGGCAGTCAGTGCGTAGTCGTATACGGCAAAAACGAAAAGGGACAGTATGCCGTGGAAGAAAAGCTTTTCATCTGCTCCACCGGCACAGAAAAGAATCCCACAGAACCGGGTCTTTATTCAATCTATAAAAAGCAGTACTGGGGAATGCTTATGGGCTCTCCCGAGGACGGTATTGAAAATTACTGGGGACAGTACTGCTCTTCCATCGGCAACGGATATCTTTTCCATTCCGTCCCCTACCGCGCAAAGAGCGGCGATATGATGACCATGAGTATGTACAATAATCTCGGCAAACGCGCTTCTCACGGCTGTATAAGAATGACCACGGCAGACTGCAAGTGGATATTTGATAATTGCTCTTACGGAACACAGGTATATGTGACTGAAAAAGAAGGTCCCACTGCCAAAAATCCGCCGCCGCTTAATTATACAGGTAAGTACTGGGGATATGACCCCACAGATAAATGGACTCCCGATAATCCCTATTACGGCGGTATAGGCAATACTACCACCGATCCCAATGCACCTACCACCACCGCATCAACGGAAACAACCGCCACCACAACCACTACATCGGCAGCCTCCACCACAACTGCCACTACGGCTGCAACAACCACCACTACCGAAGTGACAACAACTACAACCACTACCGCTGCCGAAAGTTCAGGCGGCGAACAGACTGAGGGATAATATTTGAAACATATTGGAAAGTTTTTTTCTGCCGCTCTTTCATGGTTTGTCAGAATCACCATGATGCCGCTAATGCTCTTAGGTTTTCGTCCGAAGTTCTATTATGAGGACAAGGCAGTGCAGGACAGGCGCATAAATGGTGCCGCAGTGATAATCTCAAATCATACAAGCATTTTCGATCCGCCTATGATTTATACTGTATTCCCGTGGGCGGGTGTTCGCATGATAGCAGGCGAATTGCTCTACGACAGGGCTATCCTGCGCTGACTGCTCAAGCAGTGCCGTGCAATAAAAATCGACCGCAGCACGGTTGATATGCGCTGTATGCGTCAGGTGCAGGAAACTCTGGCAGGCGGCACTCCCGTAGGCCTTTTCCCCGAAGGCACCACCGTGGGCAAGGAAAAGAATGAGCTTCTTCCTTTTCATGCAGGCACTACCCTCTTTGCACTGAGAGCAGGAGTTCCCGTTATCCCTGTTTTTACAAGTGGTGAATATAAAATTCTATTCGGCAAAAGACTGCGCATCATCATAGGCAAGCCAATAATATTGGAAGATACCTCAATGACCCCGTACAATCTTCAGAGACAGACTGATATGCTTTATGGCAAAATGCAGGAGCTTCAGAACACTCTGTACAACGAAATGAATAAGAAGTAAGGAGAAATTCAGTTATGACAACACTTGACAGACTTAAGAAAATCATGGCCCAGACCATGCCCGACACGGATGTTTCAAACGCAGCTGAGGACACTCTGCTTTCCGATATCGGTGTAAATTCCATATCGATGCTTCTCTTTGTTCTTTCCATAGAAGAAGAGTTCGGTATCGTTACCGACAATATTGCTCCCGATGAATTTGTCACTGTCGGTGATTTTATCAAGTATATCGAGGCTCAGAAAAAAGCATGATCATCAAAAGGTGTGCAGAAACTGCACACCTTTTTTTTGTTGACAGCGCTTTAACGCGATGATATAATGTAATTGGAATATTCTGTTCCTTTATCAGTATGAAAAGAGTATATCAAGGCATTTTTTGCCGGAAAGGAGATTTCTATGGAAAACAACAATCTCAATCAGCAGGACAGTGCGGAATATCAGCCTGTGATCTATCAGCAACAGCCGACAGTATTTCCGACTGCTGAGCCTGTCCCCAACAGAGGCAAGGGGCTTGCGCTGAGTATTGTTGGCATGGCTCTCGGTATAGCAAGCGTGGTTCTTATCCTGCTCAGCGTATTCCTGCTGATGCTTGAACCCGATGCAATCGAAGATCTTATCTTCGATCTTTCCTACGGCAGATTCGATATTCTCGATTATTTATATTACTATGAGAATATGATAAATGTAATTTTGTATTCAGTTTATGCAATCATTTTTGCTGTGGTTTCTCTTATTCTTTCCATCAAGGGAAGAAGCTTCCTGAAAACAAAGGCATCAATTGCAGGCATTGTACTCAGCGGCATCACTCTTTCAGTCATTGCACTTTTTGTATTTTTCGTAGCAACGGCCACTTTGGCTTGAATTGTTAATCTAAAAAATTGGAGGATAAAATTATGGAAAACAACAATCTCACCCAGCAGAATGATCAGATCACCGAACCCGTAGTAACCGAGCCCGTACTTACCGAACCCGTTGTTACTGAGGCAGTAGCAGAGGAAGCAGCTGTAGTCGAAGAGGCAGTAGCTGAAGAAGCAGCAGTCGCCGAAGAGGCAGTCGCCGAAGAGGCAGTTGTCGAAGAGGCAGTTGTCGAAGAGGCAGTTGTCGAAGAGGCAGTTGTCGAAGAGGCAGTT
>JAZSNZ010000191.1:0-21296 GCA_045536645.1 Acutalibacteraceae bacterium | reverse complement strand
AAACTGTAGCGTATATTCATAAATTATAATTTATGTTGATTGAGGGTGCTAATTGTTAAAATAAAAACTGGGTGATTTTATGAAAATAGATTATAATGCAATCGGAAATCGTATAAAAGAACTTCGTATTAAGCATGGATTAAGTCAGGAAGATGTGGCTGAAAGAGCAGAGATGAGCGTAGTTCATCTTGGTAATATAGAAAATGCAAAAACAAAGCTTAGTGTAGAAATTTTAATTAAAATTTGTTATGCGTTGGATGTTACGCCGGACTACATTCTGGTTGAAAGCAATAGATCAATTGATGAAAACTACCGCAAGAAGTTTTGTGATATGCTAACATTGTGCAAGAAAGAAGATTTAGGCACAATAATGGATATCATTGCAGCATTTACGAAAAGGTAAAATTGTTTTACTAATTACGTATAAAAACAAAAGTGAAATGCCAGAAATACGCTTTATTTTATGTCACATGTTTTTGGAACAAAGGGTATATATATCGAAGCATAAAATAAAGCGTGGTTTGGCTGTAAAAGAAAAGGAATGATTTACAGTGAACGCGTCTATGTTTGCTTTATGTCTGATGCTCATTGAAGAGCCTGACGATCAAGAGAAATTTCAGATTATTTACGATAATTACAATGAAGATATGTTTAAAGCGGCACAAGGCATATTGAGAGATTATGCACTGGCGGAAGATGCGGTACAAATTGCTTTTGTTAGAATTGCTCGTGTAATTAAAAGAATTGATATGGATAATAATCCACGTTCTTTTGTGATAACCGTCGTTAAAAATGTTGCAAAAGATATTGTTGAGCAATATGAAAAAGAAATGGTAAATTTTGATACATATAGCATATATTACGAAAGCTCAGATGCATATTCCTATAAAACAGTTGAAGAACGAGATTTTATAGAATACGTAGCAAATTATGTAATGACGCTAAAACCGATATATTCTGAAGTTTTCTTGTTAAGATATCATTATGAAATGAAGTATGATGAAATTTCACAGCTTCTTAATGTTGATGTGGCCACATTAAGAAAAAGAATGGAGCGACTGAGAGAAATGATATATGATTATCTTGAAAGGGGAAAATGATATGGCGGAAAAGTCCATAATTGTAAATGAAGCCTTTTTGAAAAAAGTAGCATTCAGAGTCAATGAAATTATACTGGAAAGGTTTGACGCAGAACCTAATTTGCTCCCTGAAGGATATGAACCGTCAGAGAAATTCAAAAAGGCAATGGAAGAGTTGATTGAAAAACTGAGAAAAAAGAGAAGGTTACGCCCAATCAAGACGATTTTGGTTGTAGCTGCCATTCTTGTAATGCTCTTTGCCTGTGCGATGAGTGTAACAGCTATCAGGCGTGCTGTATATGATTTCTTTATGTCCTTTTATGATGACTATGCAATCGTCAGTTATGAAGTAATGGACGACGCGGATGATGCGGTCCGTATTGATGAATTGACAGAGATTGAGACGTATTATGAACCGACATATATTCCCGAGGGATTTAAGAAAGTTGATATATCTAAACAAAAAATAAAATTTACAATTATATATAGTGATGGAATAATTAAATGTAGATATACTCAAGATTTACTGAGTACTGTATCTGTTGTTGATACGGAAGACAATTACATAAGCAAAACAGATATAAATGGAAATGAGGCATTCTATACAGTAGAAAATGGAGATCATGTTTTATTGAAATGGTGCGACGAAGTTTATCAATATACTATAATGTGCAATTCAATAGACATGAATATAAAGGAAATTATTAAAATAGCAAAAAGTTTAAATTCTGTAAAATAAATTGTCACGAAACATTGATTCTGAGGGTATATACATGGGGTTTTGCACTTAGGAGATGTTTTAGTGAAAAAAAGAATCTTTTCAGTCCTTTTGTGTGTGATGATTTTTGTATCGATGTCTTTTTCTGTTGTAAGTGCATCTGAAAATGCTAATACTGCAAATGAAGTAGTATCAAATTCTGCAATACAGCCGAGACTTACATATATTATACACGCGGATGCAACTTGTTCTATTACTGGAGGAAGCGTAGAATGTGCAGTTAGTGTGTTCTGTTCTTCTACCGCAAGCTCATGCAAAGCTGTAGCAAAATTATACCGTCGTCCCGTGGGTAGCTCGGGCAGTTGGACGCTTGTTGCTACTTTCACAGATACGGGTGTAGATGATGCACTTGCATACGGCTCTCGAACCGCAACCAGCGGCTACGAATATAGAGTGTACGCAAGTGTAACAGCATATGCAAGCAATGGAGCTTCAGAAACGTCCACTTTCTATAGTAAAGTAGCGAAATAAATAAAAAATCCCCCCCAAAAAATAAAGCGTAACTATTTGGCACTGTACCACTAACATTTAGATGGCGATTGATGATACGTACATTATTGAATTTACATAACGATATGATAATTACTTAAAACCATAAACTATATAAGCAGGATGGCAGGCAGTTTTATTGTCTGTCATCCTGCTTTTTCTTTTTGCAAATGCAAAGTTTTATAAATCAGCATACAAACAATTGACCATACAATCTATTATCTGCCGCTCCATATATAAAAGGGAGGCAGAAGTATGAATTTATACAACAGAATACGTGGGCCATAGTCCTTTCTATTTCAAGAAATTTGAGATAGAAAGGACTATTTTTATGCGAAAATACCGCATTGTATCAGGAGCTTTCAAGGATATAAAAAGAAAGCTCGAACCGTGGGAAGAATATCTTCGACGTGAGCATTGGCGTGAGAGATATCGTGAGCGAATGGAAAGAAAACGCAGGGTTATGCTGTTCGGTGAAGTGATTGAAATGATTTCCGAATCGGAAAATGTTGCCGAAAAAGCAATCTCCAATGTGGATTACGAAAATCTGCACAGAGCACTGCTGACACTTAATGAAAAAGAGCGATACATAATCAAGGCGTACTACTTTCAGCAAATGAGTGATCGTGAAATCGGTGAAGTTACAGGTAATGCACAACAAACCGTTAATGATGTGCGACATGCAGTATTGTACAAAATGCTGAAAATTCTTGAGGGTAAAAAATAATTACGGTAAATGATTCTCTTTCTCTCCTATAGGGGTGAGAGGTTGTTTCAGCCTTTTGCGTTCTTTGACAATCGAATATCCAATATCTCAAATACGTTAGCTGTGCAATGTCTCGAAATGGACAAGCGATGGATACAGGTACGCCATGATCTCAATAAGAAGGAGCGATAAATACCTGTGCTGACTTTCTTTGTGGTGAAGAAAGCGCGATGATCTGCACGGCCTACAATGATACTTCCGTCCAGTCACAGACACAAGCAATGAGGGCGGCTCGCTCCGAACGAGGGAGTGGCTGAAAAACGCCGATGACCATATCTGACCAATATGGGTTTGAGATATTCCATGCGTCGGGGGAGTCGAGGACAAATATGACGCGCAGAAATTAACATCAGAATTCGTGCGGCAGGCTATGTTGCAAGGAAGGTATATATCTTGTCAATTAATCTGTAATATGGTCTGCCGTATCATTGTGCTGTTAATAGACTAAGTTTAAGGAGGTGATTTATGTGACAAAAAGATCGTCCGAAGAAAAAGAACGTGCTGAACCCAAGCATTCAGTAAACACGCCGACAATGGAGTTGCCAGCAACACATCCGTGCTATAAATGCCCGATAGTTCAAATGTTTGGCGGCAAACCGTATTGTTTCCTTCCAAGATGTATGCGAAAGGAAATGGAAGATTCCCTGAAGAAGTAACAGCACAAATAATTATAGGAGGTCAGGGAGATTGAATATTGTAATCAAGGATAAGAAAACGGAACAAAGAGTAATCCTGCCGATTCCCATATCGGAGGATCTGGCAGAGCAGTTTGATAAAGACGGGTATGTGGTTGTGAGGGCAGAATGGGATGAGCACCAGTTCCTTGCAGAAATTTTGTCGTACACAGGACTGAGTGTGGCTGAGCTTAATATTCTTATCGAACAGCTTGAAAACATGGATGTTGATGAAATTCAGAGATATGTTGTCAGCGCCGCAGCTTTCCTTCCGCATTTTATGTACATCCCCGAAGCCTTTGTTATACTTACAAGAGCGATTGATTATGTGCAGATATTCCCCGACTGCACGACCTACTCTCAGCTCGGCAGATTTGTAAGCGCAGCAGATATTCAGAGTGACGATGCTCTTGCCGCAGGAATAAAAACTGCAGCAGAAAATATTGTAGGCTTTTATGACGGAGCCGCAATGATGCTTACAGCAGATGACTACGAAAAAGCATACTCGCAGTTTAGCGACAAGTTCCACAGCATAGGAGAAATTGGCAGCGAGCTTGTTTAAAGAGTGATCTGAAATCCAAAGATTCAGGAGGCGATATGTATCAATAGCTTTATGCCGTGGGTGGGCGGCAAAAAAGCTATGAGGCAGATTATCGTCGATATGTTTCCTGCCGAATACTCAAGATATATTGAAGTGTTTGGCGGCGCAGGCTGGGTCTTGTTTTACAGACCTATGCATGCGCAGTTTGAAGTATATAACGATTTTAATAGCAACCTTACAACATTATTCCGTATGGTGCGCGATGAACCCGAAACCCTCATATCCTCGCTTGAGTTTGTACTCAACTCCAGAGAAGACTTTGAATTATCAAGAAAGCTTCTCAATGAAAAAACGGATATGTCAGACGTGATGAGAGCGTCACATTTCTTTCGTGTTATAAAGTACAGCTACGGTGCAGGCTGCGACAGCTACGGAGGACATCCCGTGGATATAAGTCGCAGCTTTGATCTTATTCGTATGTGTTCACACAGACTGAAACGAGTGGTAATTGAAAACCGTGATTTCGGTAAGCTCATAGAGCAGTACGACAGATCACAGTCTCTTTTCTTTTGTGATCCTCCGTATTACGGAACGGAAAATTACTACGACGATGTGGGATTTACGAAGGACAACCACTTCCGTTTACGAGAAATACTCGGCAGAATAAAAGGTAAATTCATTCTTACATACAATGACTGCCATTTTATCAGAGAGCTGTACAACGGATATTATATCTGTGCCGTAGACCGAGTGAACAGTCTTGCTCTTCGGAGCGAAAACTACGAACCGTACCACGAACTCATCATCACCAACTACGATCCCAATGTTGAGAGTCACGCTTCAATGCAGACTTCGTTGTTTGAATAAAAAAAGATTGGAGGTTATCTAAAATGAGCAATCAGTTCTCGAGACAGATAACAAGATACTGTAGAATCACCCTGCCGAATTTTCTGCTGGTTATGGCAGGCATAAAGGCAGGCGATCTTGTTATTATGGATTCTGTCCCCAACGGTATTCTAATCAGAAAAGCCAAAATCACACCCGACGAAGAAAACATATCGGCGGTCAGCAGTCAGATGCTTGAACTGCTCAATACCTTGACTGCTGAAGAAAAACAATCGGCTCTCAGGCTGATTTATAACTCACTCACAGAAAGAAATACCCAAATAAAACAAGAGTAAAATGTTGCTTCTGACGTTTCGGCAAAATTCGCTTGACTTGCCGTGATTTTTAGTATTGTCTTGTAGCTGAAAACAAAGGAGGCAATAAAAATGAAAAGTCGTATAAGAAGAACAGTAATGTTGTGTGCTGCACTGATTATGCTGGCAATTGCCTGCATAACGTTTATAGCGGAAAATAATGCAGCTGGTGAGGCTGTACAGTCGGAGATTGTGTCATCAACAGATGATACAAAAGCACAGGCGCCTGATTCAACGACTGTCGAAATGAGCAGTACGACAGAGAGCAAAACAGAAGCAACAGCGGCTGTAACGTCAAAGACAACAGTGACATCGGTTAATACCACATCAAAAACGACCGCTTCGGCTGTAAAATCGACGGTAAATGCCTCGAAGTCAAATTCATTAACGACAAAGAAAGCGACTACAACAAAATCAACTGCGACAACCACGGAAAAAACGACTTCAACGACAAAGCTGACCGAAGTAACCGTGCAGACAACTTCATCTATTGCAAGGCCAAGCATAACAACTACTACAACGACTACGACTCAAAAGACCACAACCGCAACAACTACTGCAAAGGCTACCGCAGTATGGGGAAGTGTGGACAAAATGAAATCCGATTGCCGAGCAATTGCCGCAGACTGCGGATTTACATGGGATTCAAGTCTTAATAAAAGCAACTCGCACTGGATAACGCCCACATATACGGGCGCATTCAGTTCCGCCTCGGCGCTAAAAGCAAAGATACGGGATTTCCTCGAATCGTACAGCTATGACGGGTATGATACGGTCAATATCATGTTCGAAAGTGCGGGGAACGGAGAATACTATTTATATTACTGTGTCGGATAACGGCAATGCAAAACAACAGCCTCGGAGATAATCCGAGGCTGTTGTTACTTTCAGACAAGGAGGAAATCTATGAAGTTTTTTAAAAGAATAGCTGTCGTACTGTTTGCTGTTCTGTTAACAATGGCGAATCTGCCGATGACAGCAAATGCAGCAACAGAGGGGACAACGACAACAATAGACAAAACATATCGCTGCGTCAAAAACAGTGACACGGGAATTGCGGGAACTGCTCCGATCGGTGACAGTAGATATTATTGGCATTACAATGCGGCAGGTACGGCTTTGAACAGCCCGATACGATTTATGAAAGAGAAAGGAACGTCCATGCCCGTCTATTGTATTGAAATGGGGGCGACTTTCGAATCAAGCAATTTCTCAACAGAAAAGCTTACCGATAGTAAGTTCTGGAATTCTCTTTCGGCAACAGCACAGCGAGGCATAACATACGCAACGATGTATGGCTATCCCGTAAATAACTTCGGTGCCGCAAACTGTGATGCCTATGTCGCAACACAGACGATAATATGGGAATTTCAGAAAGGGTACAGAACACTTTCGGGAAGGTCAAATGCAACACTGTACAACCTTATGATAAAGGGTTCTCCCGCTGATACTGCATATAACAAGCTTGCTGCGGCGATAACGGCGCATTCAACCCACCCGAGCTTTTCGTTCAATACATCAAGTAAGGCTCAGGCTTCTCCGATAGAACTGAAATACGATTCGGCATCCAAAACATGGGCAGTAACGCTCACAGACAGTAACGGAGTTTTGAGTGGGTACAGTGTATCGTCAGATGGAGGGCTCGATGTTTCTAAATTAGAAAATACGCTGACAATCAGAACAGAAAATCCAATCAGCGAATCTGCACAGATAATATTGGAAAGACCGCTTCCAACAAAAGGACAATCTCTGCTTGCCTTGTATTCAACGGTTAATCAGAACTGTATCATCGGGCAGCTGCAGGATCCCGTAACATCATATATTTCAATTGAAACCGAAGCAGTTGACGGAAGAGTTTCGGTGACAAAGGAAAATGAAAAAGGAGAAAAACTTGCAGGTGTTGTATTCGGCGTGTATTCCGATGAAGCCTGCACAAAGAAAATCACCGAGATGACAACGGACAGCAGAGGAACTGCAATAAGCGGTGATATTAGCATAAAAGAATATCCCGTTGTGTATGTAAAAGAGCTATCTGTAACGGATGATCAAAAGAAATTATATTCAATCAATTCCACTGTATACAAGGTTAATCTTAAAGCAGGTGAAACAGTAAGTGCCAACGGCGGCAATCCCGTTATCAATAAATGGCTTACGGGAAAAATCTCGGTCAGTAAAATTACACCCTCAAAGATGGATGTAGAAGGTGCTGTGTTTAAAGCGTATCTTGATGCGGAGCTTAAGATGAAAGCCAAGGATATAAACGGTAAACCTGTCGTACTTACAACCGACAAAAACGGTAATGCAGTATCCGAAAACATCAATATGGATGCAAATGGTACAAAGAAGCTGTATGTTGTTGAGACTGAGATTATCACTCCGATCGGACAAGCCCTCGTTGTAAGTGATACAGTCTATGAAGTAACGCTTATTCCCAACAAAACAGTTCCGATTAATGGCGGAGAACCCATAGTGAACGAATGGTATGACGGCAAGCTTTCATTGACAAAGACGAATGAAAACGGAGAGCCGCTTGAAGGCGTGGTATTTGGCGTGTACGACGATCCCGAATGTACGAAATTGACGATTGATGCATACGGCTATGAAGCTGTATACACGACTGACAGAAAAGGATATATTCTGTCCGAAGACATTGCAGTGGAACGCAGTACGGGAACCAGAACAGTGTATGTCAAAGAAATCAAAATCACCGAGGAACAGGAAAAGCTGTACTCCATGAATCCTACGGTTTATAAGGTTGAGATAAAGCCTGCTTATACCGTGAAGGTCAACGACGGTAACCCCATAATAAACAACTGGCTTCATGCAAAACTGTCGGTACATAAAACCACATCGGATGGAAAACCGCTTTCGGGTGCACAGTTTTCCGTTTTCGCTGATGAAAATTGTACTGTGTCACTTACCGATATTTCAGGCGAGCCGATTGTAATCACCACAGATGAAAAAGGTAATGCGGTAAGCGGCGAAATATACGTCGGCAAAACAGGCAGCAGAATGGTATATGTAAAAGAAACAGCACTGGATAATCCGAACAGTGATATTCTGATAATTAATCCGACCGTATTTTCCGTGGTTCTTAAACCAAATGAAACCGTACCTATCAACGACGGTGAACCTGTCATCAACGAGTATAAACCGGGGAAGCTCTCGCTACTGAAAACCAACGAAAACGGTGATCCGCTTGAGGGTGCTGTATTCGGTGTGTATGACGATCAGGAATGTACAAAGCTGACATCCGATATAAACGGCAGAGCATGTTTGCTTACAACAGATGAAAAAGGCTCTGCGATTTCAGCTGATATCTTGATGAACCGAGAAACAGGGGATCGCATGGCGTACATTAAGGAATTGTCAATACCTGTTTCTGATTCAGATGTTTATTCCGTAAATACCAATGTGTTCAAAGTTACACTAAAGCCTGCACAGACCGTTTCTGTAAATGACGGTAAGCCTATAGTAAACAAGTGGCTTCCCGCAACGCTGTCCCTTGTCAAGACAGACGAGGACGGCAACAATATGGGCAATGTAGTATTCGGCGTGTTCGGTGATGAGGACTGCACAGAAAAGATAACGGAAATTATAACAGACAAGAACGGCTGTGCATCATCGAGTGAAATTAAAGTAAGCAAGGATGGTACAAGGACTGTATATGTCAAAGAACTGTCCATGACAGAGTCTGACTCAGATATATATGAGCTTAATACAAAAGTGTACACCGTTAAGCTGAATGCAGGCCAAAACAGTGAGGTCAACGGCGGCAATGCAATTGTCAACAAGTTCAAAACGGTGCCTGTGAAGATAAGAAAGTCTGATTTTACAACCGCCGAGGGAGTTGTGGGAGCCGTAATTGAGATTTACGACAGCACGGGAAAACTTGTGTATAAAGGCGTGACTCTGGAGGATGGAAATACTGAAGAGATAGAACTGCGTGTCGGTTCATACACCTTCATGGAAACCATAGCCCCTGCGGGCTATGTGCTGAATAAGACTGTATTCGAGTTTACTGTAAACCCTAATAAAACAGTAACAGGAAGCTGTGAGGTAACGGATAAGCCAACAGAATGGACTATCACCAAAACCGATTTGACAACAGCTGAACCCATAGCAGGAGCTGAAATCACGATATACGACGCAGACGGAAACGAAGTGTTCAAAGAAGTTACGAAAGAGGACGGTACTGTAACGGCTTTCTACTTGCCTACAGGAACATACAAATTTAAGGAAACTACTGCTCCTGAGGGGTATGTACTTAACGAAGAAGTGTTTACTTTTACTGTTGACGAAGAGGGTCATGTTACGGGAGAGAACAGCATTACAAACCGTAGAATCATAGGCAGCATAAAGGTCTTGAAAATCGACGAGGACACTGGTGAACACCTTGCGGGTGCAGTGTTTGGTTTATTCTCGGCTGACGGTAAGATAAAGCTTGCGGATGGGACAACAGGTGAAGACGGTACCGTTACTTTTGCGGATTTGGAATACGGTGATTACGTCATAAAAGAGCTTGATGCTCCCGTAGGTTTTATGATGAGAGCTACCGAATTTCGTGTGAATATCAGAAGTGACGGTAAAACAATAACACTGGAAGTGTCTAATACACGTGAACCGATTGTGCCCAAGACAGGGGATAGCACCTTGCCGATAATATTGGTGGTAATTCTTTTTCTGTCATCGGGAGCAGCAATGTTTTTGCTTATTCGCTCTAAGACACATAAACAAACTCTGATAAGGAGGAAGAGAAAATGAAGATAAAAAGAATGCTCTGCGTAATGCTTGTACTCTTGCTGCTTTGCGGTGTTTTCTCCATGACAGTATTTGCACAGGGAGATGTATCGGGGGCAATAGAAAATACATGGGGTTCGGCTAAGTCACAGATAAAGGATATTACAAACAACGTAATATTCCCTGTAATTGATGTTGTTCTCGTAATATTGCTGTTTGTAAAGCTTGCCACTGCGTATATGGATTACCGCAAGCACGGACAGTTTGAATTTACAGGTGCGGCGATTCTGTTCGGTTGCCTGCTGTTCAGTCTTACTGCGCCGCTGTATATATGGAGCATCGTCGGAATCTAATGATAAAAGGCACCTGACAGGAGCGTGCTTCTGTCAGGTGCTGTCATATACGGAGGTGAGATTTTGAGTTTATTTGGATTTGATGTGACTGATATTCTTGATAAGGCATTCCAGTGGTTTCTTTCAATTTATTTTAAAGGCGTCTCGGAGATTTTTACATATATAAGTAATACCATAGGGATTGAAACTTTGGAATTACCATGGGTTCAGACACTTATAACTCTTTGCAGATATATTGGGTGGGGACTGTTTACCACAGGTCTGATTGTTGCTGTGTTTGATCTTGCGGTTGAATATCAAAACGGACGAGGAAGCATAAAGGAAACAACTATCAATACTCTGAAAGCATTTTTTGCAGTGAGCCTTTTTACCGTACTTCCTATTGAATTGTATAAGTTTGGTGTATCACTTCAGCATCTCTTTTCCAATGACGTTATAACGGGTTTTGGCATACCCCATGAAAGCACGGAGGTTATGCTGCAGAATGCTTTGAAAACTTCGTTCGGTTTTGGAACAACAGGACTGACTCAGATGGTGTTCAGCGTTGCTCTGATATATTGCGTAATAAAGATATTTCTTGCAAATCTAAAGCGAGGCGGTATTCTTCTCATACAGATTTCGGTAGGGACACTGCATATGTTTTCTCTGCCGAGGGGATATTTCACATCTTTCGTGTCGTGGTGTAAACAAATAATTGCATTATGCCTGACAACGTTTATGCAGAATCTGCTCTTGACGGTAGGTCTCATTGTGATTGTCGATAATTTTATCCTCGGTCTCGGATTGCTATTGGCTGCATCGGAGGTGCCGAGGATTGCTGACCAGTTCGGTCTCGATACCTCGGTTCACGGTAATGTGATGAGTGTTGTCCATGCTACTACGTCTGTTGTAAACCTTGTAAAAACCTTTGCACGAAGATAAGGAGGACAAGTGTTATGAGATACATATATCCCGAAAATCTTAACGCCGTTGCGACCATGTGGCTGTGGTCGTTAAAGGATTTTGCGATAACAGCAGTAGCTGTACTTCTCGGTGTTGTTGCGTGGGCACAGCTTGGTACACCTATCGTGATTGCAGCCGCAGCCGTGTTCGCATTTCTTACAATACGCACAGGCGATATTACGATACTTGACTTCATTAGAAACTGCGTAAGGTTTTTCATAACATCACAGCAAATATATTTCTGGAGGCTTGACAATGAATAAAGGAAAGAAAAATACACGACAGCTGTGCGGGGTTAAGGAATTTGCCGATGCGATAGCGGTTACCTACGGCAAGGAGAGATTGGCGTATTTTAAGGTGTCACCTATAAATATATCGGTTCTTTCTCCCGAGAATATAAGTAGCAAGATTCGGCATATGACAAATATTCTTTCAAGTATTGAAAGCATTGAGCTTTGCTGTATGGATTCGAGCGAGTGCTTTGATGATAACAAGGTGTATCTGAAAAAGCGAATCGAAGAGGAAACATGCAAGTCGGTGTGTGATTTGTTGCGAAAAGACTATGACTTTCTTGACCAAATTCAACTGGAAACAGCCACTGCGCGAGAGTTTGTCTTTATAGCCCGTTTCCGAAACGAAAATGACAAACAGACAGCAAATGCTATTAATCGAATAGAGAAGACCATACACGATTATGGCTTTGACGTTCATCGAATGGACAGGGAGGCAGTGAAACGAATGCTTGCGATTTATTTTGAGCAAAGGATTGCTGTAAATGAATAGTAAAAAGAAACGCACAAATAATAGTTGATATATTATCATAATTATGATAATATATCAATGAAAGGAGCGATTTGAATGCCGCAGATAAGACCGATATCAGACCTTCGCAATAATTTTACAGATATATCCAAAACAGTTCACGCAAGTAATGAACCTGTGTTCCTTACCAAAAACGGATATGGCGACATGGTTGTTATGAGTATGGAAGCATACGAACAAATGGTTTTTCAGCATGACGTATATTTTAAGCTGAAAGAAGCGGAAATTGAATCAGCACATAGCAATGAGCGATACAGCCATGATGAGGTATTCGGATCACTTAGAACCATGCTCTCCGATATAACGGAGGGCGAAGATGCATAAAATAACATATTTGCCCATAGCACGGCGTGATTTAAATGAAATCATGTTCTACATCGCGCATCGGCTTCATGCTCCAAAAGCAGCTCGTGATTTGCTTGATAAGCTGGACATAGCTATATCGAATACGGCTCAATTTCTGTATATGTATAAGGTGTATCGTCCAATTCAGACCCTGCAACAGGAATATAGAGTTATTCCTGTTGAAAACTATGCTGTGTTCTATGTTGTAACGGAGGATATCATAGAAATTCGTCGTGTTGTCTATGCAAAGAAGGATCTGTCAAAAATTAATTTGGAATAAATTTTATATTACCAAAGAGTCGCAAAAGCGGCTCTTTTTGTTTTTTATGGAGGTAGTATTGATGAATATATTAAAAAAGCAGTCGCAAACACAGGCAGAAATTGAAGCTGCAGCTGTTCAGGATTATCTTGACCATATCACACCGTCGGTTATGAAGTTCTATCCCGATTATTTTATCTGCGGAAATACATATCGATGTGTTTGGGCGATTCGTGAGTATCCGGCATCTACCGAAGAGCAGGCGATCCTCAGATATCTCGGAGATAAAGACGGTGTAACGCTGCACATTTACTCACGCCATGTACCGCCCAATGAGCAGCGCAAGATTCTGCAGAATGCAACACGCCGTAATAAGCTTGCCTTTGGAAACACCGATGATATTCAGACAACAGTCGAAGCGGAAGAGAATCTGAGGGATGTGGCGGAGCTTTTGGCAGAAATGAGAAAGAACCGTGAGCCGCTGATTTACTGTGCGGTGTTTATTGAGATGATAGCCGCCGATCTTGATAAGCTGAAAAATCTTCAAGCAGATGTCCAGATGGAACTGCTGCGAAGCAAGATAAACCATGACAGGCTAATGCTTCAACAAAAGGAGGGATTTGCATCGGTAATGCCATCGGGAAGACGTTCCTTCGGAGTACAGTTTGAACGTGCACTGCCAGCTTCGTCGGTTGCGAATTTGTTTCCAATGAATTATTCGGGGCTGACTGATCCGACGGGCTTTTACATCGGCAGAGACCGCTACGGCAGCAATGTTATTGTGGATTTCAATGCCAGATCGGATGATAAGACTAACGCAAACATTCTTGTTCTCGGCAATTCGGGACAGGGTAAAAGCTATTTGCTCAAGCTGATAATATGCAATCTTCGTGAAAGCGGAATGGGTATTGTGTGTCTCGATCCCGAATCCGAGTATGAGGAACTGACTGAAAACCTCGGAGGCTGTTATATTGACCTTATGGACGGAAAATACATAATAAATCTTCTGCAGCCAAAAGCATGGAGTGACGGAGAATATGAGGAAACGGAGCCCGAAAGCTTTCGAGCATCGGGAATACTCAATCAGCACATAGCCTTTTTAAAGGACTTTTTCCGTTCATACAAAGACTTTGAA
This sequence comes from Acutalibacteraceae bacterium, assembly GCA_045536645.1. GTDB lineage: Bacteria > Bacillota > Clostridia > Oscillospirales > Acutalibacteraceae > JAISGQ01. Next base: position 7,174 of record JAZSNZ010000191.1, on the reverse strand, counting down.
GACAGACACATAGATACACTCGAAATAATGATAAGGCAGCTGTACAAGGAGTTTGGCATCACAGAACGCACGAATCTTTCGTTGCTGTCAACTGAGGATTTTCCTATCCTGTCCGACCTCTACCATCACATGGAGCACGAGTTCGATGAATATGACACCGGCAGACGACAGTTGTATACGCAGGAAACCTTGCAGGAGCTGTGCCTCGGATTGCATTCCATATGTATCGGTACGGAGTCGATGTACTTTAACGGTCACACCAATATATCAGACCACCAGTTTATAACCTTCGGTGTGAAAGGCTTGCTTGAAACAAATCAGAATCTTCGCAATGCTATGCTTGCAAACATTCTCTCTTACATGAGCAATGTTCTGCTCACAAAGGGAAATACTGCAGCGGTGATAGATGAGCTGTATATATTCTTATCAAACATAACGATAATTGAGTATATTCGCAACTTCTCAAAAAGAGTCAGAAAGCGTGATAGCTCTGTTATACTGGCAAGCCAGAATCTGGAAGACTTTGATCTGCCCGACATAAGGGAATACACTAAGCCTTTGTTTGCCATCCCGACTCATAGTTTCCTATTTAATGCAGGCAGTACAGACAGTCGATTTTATATTGACACCCTGCAGATTGAGCAAAGCGAATTTGACTGTATAAAGTATCCCGAGCGAGGACGGTGTCTGTATCGTTGCGGAAATGACAGATACCTGCTTGAGGTTCGTGCACCTGAATACAAGGAAGCTTTATTCGGAAAGGGAGGAGGCAGATGATGGTGGGCTGGGGAGCTGTGGCAAGGGTAGCTGTCAAGGCTGCAACAGATAAAAGAATACGGAAAATTGTTGGTGCAGTTTTGATTATAGCCATTGTTATTCTTTTCTTTATACTGTCATCCTGCGTTGCATTGTGCGGCACATTTTCTTCTATGGGAGAAACTGTGATAAATGCGGTCTTCGGGATATCGGATTTGCAGGGTGACCTTGACGAAGGTATAAGACAGATAGTTCGGGCGCAAAGAGAATCCATTGCAGATCTCATAACCGACGGCACGGAGCATTGTTCGGGCATTGATACAATACGTCTACAAAGTGCTTACTTCATTTTAACTGAGTCAGAATTGCTAACGCAAGAGGATGACCTTAATCAGAGGTTTGTAGAGTGCTTTACTCAGGAAAGTACAAATGCAGACGGAAGTACAACCATTGTACCGATAACAGATGATGACATTTTTTTTGCGAATATTTCAAAAGAGTTTGGAGTAGAAATCTCGGAAGATACGAGAAAATCATACAATGAACTCTACAAGTATTTGCAAAAATATCTCGGAACAGGGAAAGAAAGCGGTGAAAGCGGTTCGATAGCGTACCTGTTGAGAAACGATACGACACCGTATGTAGGCGGAGATTTTATAAGTCCGTTTAAAATTTACAATTGGAGAAATGAAATGACGTCCGTCTACGGAACAAGAGAGCATCCTATTTCACATGTTCAGAAGTTTCATGCAGGAGTTGATCTCGGGGTACCGCTGGGAACTCCAATATATGCGGTGAATAGCGGTACGGTCTTGTATGTCCGCTATTCGGATACGGGCTACGGATATCACTTTGTAATAAATCACGGAGGAAAGATTACGACAACTTACGCTCACTGCAGTCAGATATTTGTTGTTGCAGGGGATGAAATAAAGCAAGGACAGTTGATTGCAAAAGTGGGCAGCACGGGAAATTCCACAGGCCCACATCTGCATCTGGAGGTGCGAGTGAACGGCATTACAAAAAATCCGTCGGACTGGTTGCCGTGATAAATGGAGGGAATATAATGGATATAAAGAATGAGATTATTTATGTACTTGCACACAACGTACTTAAGCAATTGTTGAAATCTGATCTGATCTCCGAAGAAGAGTATATGGTCGCCGATGAGTACAGTGCCGAATATCTTAAGGCAAAAATAGTTATTGTTTAGTGAGTATGGTGATAGCTTTCCAAAAGAGAATGTAGTATGTTTGGTGCTGATAATGCATCTGAGAAATCATTGATATAAAGGAGTGAAGATAATGGCTGTCGTAACAGTAATACCGCCAACGAAGAAAAATAAACAGATAAAAAGAGTTGCAGCATATTGTCGTGTGAGTAGTGGCTCTGATAACCAACTTCATTCCTTTGAAGCTCAGAATACTTACTACAAAAAAATAATTAATAGTACTGACGGATGGTGTTTAGTCGATGTTTACGCTGATGAAGGTGTAACTGGAACATGTACCACAAAACGCACAGAGTTTCAAAGACTGATAAAAGACTGCAGAGATGGAAAAGTCGATATTATACTTACAAAATCCATATCCAGATTTGCCAGAAATTTACACGACTGCATAGACGCGTTGAGGGAACTCAAGTTACTTAATATAGAAGTGCGATTCGAGAAAGAAAATATAAATACGACCAATGAAGAGAGCGAAATGTATATATCCATGCTGAGCGCAATGGCCCAGGAAGAAAGCATATCCATATCCCGAAATATGCGGTGGAGCTATCAGCGGAGAATGCAGAGCGGAGAGTTTCTAAGCTGCAGTGCCCCATACGGATATAATCTTACAGATGGAATGCTGACAGTAAACGAAAAAGAGGCAGCTGATGTCAGATGTATTTTTAAGGACTATCTATCGGGGAAAGGTGCCGCTCAAATTGCAAATAATCTGCAGGCTCACGGCGGCACCATAACAGAGCGTGGTGTGCGCTATATTCTTACAAATGAACGATATATAGGCGACGCATTGTTGCAGAAAAAATATACTACAGACACGCTTCCATACCGAAGAGAAATAAATCACGGGGAGCGTGATCAATACTATGTAACTGATTCACATGAATCTATTATCAGTCGCAGCGATTTTTACGCAGTGCAGAGTCTGATGCAATGCAGAACCACTCACATAATCAAAACTGAAAAGTCAGTATTTTCAAGAATGATTGTATGCGGTAACTGCAAAGCAACTTTCAAATACACAAAAATACGAGGGAAAGTATATTGGGTTTGCAGAACCCATTATAGCGGAGCTGAAAAATGTCCGTACAAAGGAATAAGAGAAACAGAGATACAACGGTTGTTTATTATTGTGTACAATAAATTGCAATTCGGTATGCGGCATATACTCGAACCGCTTTTGAAAAGCCTTGTACGCCTGAAAGCATCAGCAAATGAAAAGTCTGAGCTGGCAAAACTGTATAAAGAAGAAAAATCATTAAAAGAGCAGAATCAAATACTTATTCGTCTTAATGCGAAAGGGTATATGGATTCTGCTCATTGTATTGAACGGACGAATCAAATAAAGCAAAGACTAAGAGAAATAAGGGATAAAATATCAATGAATAACCAAAATGATGAGATAGATAAACGTATAGGTTCAACTAATAAATTGATTGGAGTACTCGAAAATAGCCAGAAGATAATTATGGAATTCGATGAAGATTTGTTCAAGAAAACAGTCAGCAGAATCATTGTAAACGGCGATAATATTGAGTTTGTATTAATCAACGACTTGCATTTAACAGAAATCATACACAGAAAATGAGGGGACAGAATGAAGCAACGCTATATTCCATTTGGCTATAAAATACGTAAAGGCGAAATAACCGTTAAAGCTAAAGAAGCGGATGCAGTGTGCAAAATATTTGAAATGTACTGTGAAGGACAGTCATATAACGCAATTGCGAAATACTTATCCGCGGAAAAGATCAAATACAATGTTAATGCAAATTGGAATAAGCATGCGGTAAAGCGAATTCTGGAGAATGAAAGATTGTGCGGGAATGAAGAATATCCGCAGATAATCAGTCGTGATTTATTCGAAAAGGCCACAGCTACACGAGAGCAAAAAGCAAGACAATACGGATATAGAAAACCAAAATTATTAGAAACAGAGAAAGTAATCCCTATTGATTTTTACATAATCAATCCAATCAGAACAGAGCAAGCTGATTCACTTGAAGAGGCTTACATAGAAGCACAGCTACAATATTCACAAATAAAGGAGGGTGAATATGCCAACGGTAACACGGATTCCTGCAAACAGGAAGAATGATATATGCAGTGTAAAAATGAAGAAGTTGCGCGTGGCAGCATACTGCCGTGTCAGTACGGATCAGGAAGAGCAACTGACGAGCTATTATGCTCAGATAAGCTATTACACTCAGAAGATTAGCAGCAATCCCGAGTGGACACTTGCAGGCATATATGCAGACGAGGGTATTACTGGAACACAGGCTAAGAAACGACCAGAGTTCATGCGTCTTATGGAACTGTGTGAGAAGGGAAAGATTGACCTTATACTTACAAAATCTATATCACGTTTCTCACGCAACATATTGGATTGTGTTGGCTATATCCGAAAGCTGAAAGCATTGAACATACCAATTATATTTGAGAAAGAAAACATAAACACAATGGATGCAGCAAGCGAAATGCTTATAACCATGCTTGGAAGCTTTGCGCAGGCTGAAAGCGAATCTATAAGCAAGAATGTTAAATGGGGTAAGCGCAAAGCATTTCAGGACGGAAAGGCAACATTCAATTACAACAGCTTTCTTGGGTATCGTAAGGGCACTGATGGTAAACCTGAGGTTGTGCCCGAAGAAGCAGAAGTAGTACATAGAATATTTCGAATGTATCTTGCAGGCTACAGCTATGTGGGGATAAAGAAAGCGTTGGAGAGTGATGCAATCCCAACAGCTCAAGGTAAGAAGGAGTGGTCTGCAGGAACGATTGCCCGAATGCTCAGAAATGAAAAGTACGTAGGAGATGCACTATTGCAAAAGACATACGTGGTGGACTGCATTGAACACCGAGTTGAGAAGAACAATGGAGAACTGCCACAATACTATGTAACCGACCACCATCCCGCAATTATTGACAGGGACATGTGGGGACGGGTACAGATGGAGATAGAACGCAGATCGGAAATAAAGAAAAACCGCTCTGCAGGCGGCACGGAGAACAAAGGAAAATTTAGCAGCAAGTATGCTTTAACAGAGTTGCTTGTGTGCGGAGATTGCGGAGCTCACTACCGCCGTTGTACATGGGCGAGAGGAGGTAAAAAGCGTGTTGTATGGCGCTGTGTATCTCGTCTTGAAAGCGGCGTTGAAGCATGTCCTAACTCGATAACAATCGACGAAAAGATACTCCATAAAGCCATATTGAGAGCAATAGGCGTGATAGCAGCAGATCAGGCAGAATTGGTATCTGTGCTTAAAAAGAGCCTTGAGACGGCGATATATACAGAGAATCCGACTACCAATGAAAACAGTATCATAGAGCGAATACAGGAGATTGAAAACAGGATGATAGGACTGGTTGAGCAAACAGCAGAGCAATTGATGGATGAAGAGGAATTGGATAATCAAATCCGTTCAATGTCAGATGAGCTGAATGCGCTGCGAAGATTGCAAAAAGACACTGTTCGCCGTAATGAATTATCACATTCCAATACAGTACGCCTGAGAAAGCTGTTTGAAGTGATCGAAAACCAGCCCATATCCATGGGGGAATATAACAATTCACTTGTACGGCAGTTGATAGAGCAAATAAAAGTTGATGCTGAAAGTAAATCTATTGAGGTGCAGTTTGTAGGTGAGGTAGTAATAAATGAGACGATTGTATGTTAAAAACCAATAGAATTTCTCCGTAAGTTTTATTTTCAAAGTTATAATATATTGCTTGCAATAATATTGCATAAAAGAAGTGATGTGGTTTTGTGAAATAAGAAAAAAATAAAACAATATGTCACATTTTGTTTATCGGGGGAGTATATGTAATAAAAATCTTGTGAATGTTAAATCGCTAATAAATATAAAATGCAGGATAACTAGCAATTATCATATGATAATTGTTTATTACAAGATATATTGCAAGACGGGTGGTAATCAAAATGTTAAAAGAACTGAAAAATATTAGAAATATTCTACAAGAAGACATCGGGAAGTATAGCATAATTCTTGTTGCGAATGTTCGTGAAAAAACCTCTGGATTTAATGACTATCAAGGTACTTCGGTTATATCTGAATTTTTAACATTAAATCAATATGAACTTATTATCGAAACGTTGCGTGAAAGTGGTTTTGAAGTGAGTAGTTATTTTGATGAAACTGACTTCCTTAGAGATTGCATTTCAAATAACTTTTTTCGCCAAAAGAACAAACAAACAATCGTTATAAACACTGCTCAAAAAGGAATCGCTGTTGGAAGAAAATCATTAATCCCCGCATTTTGTGATCAAAATGGGATATGGCACACTAACAGTAATGCATACATAGTAAGTTTAACAAGAAACAAATACCATTGCGATTCCATTCTGCAAGCGAATGGATTTCCTGTCACAAAAGAATATTTGTATTTTCCGAATACTGGTTGGTTTTTAGGAAATAAGCCTCAAGTGGGTGAAAAGGTTATTGCTAAATTGAACGGCGAAACTAGTAGTATAGGAATGACAAATGATAACATTTTTACTTATAAACCAAGCAAAGATATCTTTATTGATAAGTTAGCACAAACTTATACTCAACCTGTATTGATACAATCTTTTATTGAAGGTTATGAGGTGGAGGTCCCTGTTATTATCAATAGAGATATAGCAGAAGTTGTTTTACCTGTGGGAATTTCCATGAACAACAAAACTCGACTCGACGATGCAATCTTAGATTATGAAACACGTAAAAATCTGCGGTTTGGTTTTTATAATTTTCATTCACTACAATCGGATTTGTCTCATAAGCTCGAGGACTGCACTATTAATGTTGTAAAACTGTTGGGAATTGAAGGTTTTGGACGGGTTGATTTTCGCGTTGATTTAAACGGAAATTATTACATAACTGATGTGGCCGCAAACCCCCATTTAACAAAAGGAATGTCCTTCAATTTTGCTTTTGAACAAAATGGTATGCAATATAAGGATATGTTAGAAACTTTAGTAGCAATCACCATTTCTAGATATAGTAGCAAATCTCTGATTTAATTGGGCATGAAACGTGGAAGAACCATACCATGTCCCATTATATTATTTGGACGTAGAATAAATCCGTATTGCTCATAAAACGATTCTTTACCTTTTTTTGACATTAACCCAACATATGCTCCTGCAAGAGCATTATTATGTAAGTATGTCATCAAATTGTCCAT
>JAZSNZ010000091.1:0-6598 GCA_045536645.1 Acutalibacteraceae bacterium | reverse complement strand
TGTTGAAGCATGCATTGTGGCAGCAGATGCAGGGGCGGATATCCTCGAGTCTGTCTTCAAGGAGCTTTGTGACCCACTCTTCGTCAGCTAAGAACTGACGGGCAACGCCCATTGCGTCAATTCTGCCCTCGGCGATAGCCTGAGCTCCCACGTCAGGCTCCATGCGACCTGCGCAGACAACAGGGATATCAACAAACTTCTTTATGTGTGCAACGTCCTCAAGGTTGCAGTTCTGAGGCATGTACATAGGCGGATGCGCCCAGTACCAGGAATCGTAGGTGCCGTTGTCGGCGTTGAGCATATCATATCCTGCGTCCTGCAGATACTTTGCCGCCTTTTCGCTCTCTTCCATGTCACGTCCGATTTCGGTAAATTCCTCGCCCGGGACTGCGCCGACGCAGAAGTCCTTAACATAGGACTTTACGGAATAGCGGAGTGATACGGGGTAATCCTCACCGCAGGCACCTTTGATAGCCTTTACTATATCGGTTGCAAAGCGGTAGCGGTTTTCGAAAGAGCCGCCGTATTTATCGGTTCTCTTGTTGGTGTATTCAAGTGTGAACTGGTCAAGGAGGTAACCCTCATGGACTGCGTGAACCTCGACACCGTCAACGCCTGCCTCCTTGCAGAGCTTTGCGGTCTTTGCAAAGGCCTCGACTATCTGGTTTATTTCCTTTACTGTGATAGCACGGGTCTTTACCTTGTCAGACCAGCGGGAAGGCAGCGGAGAAGGGCTCATGGACTGAGCGCGGATATTGATTATGGGCTTTATAAGGTCACGGATAACGGGTGCGTTGTGAAGCATTACAAGAGGTGTGGGGATCGCCCAGGAGCGTCCCATACCTGCTGTTATCTGCACAAAGAGCTTTGCGCCTGTCTTATGTATCTCGTCCATGAACACTTTGAGCTCCTTGAACATCTTCTTGTTCTGATAGAGCCACTGGTTCATGAAAGTACTGCGGATAGGTGCAATGCCGGGGATTATAAGACCTACATTGTTCTTTGCCTTTTCAAGGAAGAACTTTGCGGCCTCCTTGTCAAAGTGGTTGCCTGTATGCTCCATCCAGCCGAACAGGGAAGTACCGCCCATGGGGCAGAGTACAATGCGGTTCTTTATCTCCACATTGCCTATCTTCCACGGCGTAAACAGAGCTTCATATTTCTGATCCATTAAAAATGACACTCCTTTTCAACGTAAAATTGCGTTATTATAATTATGCCTTATTTCCTCCTGTTTGTCAATGTTTTGTCAATGAGAATAGTGTGTGGTTACAGCAAAAAAGCACGAAGCTCTGTGATGACTTCGTGCTTTTTTGTTTTATGCATTGTCTGAGTTCATTCTGTGCCTGAATACGAGTACTGCAATAACCGTCATCACTGCGGCGCTTATCAGCACCCGGAGAAGGCTTTCGGTTATGTCTCCCCCTCTGCCCACATTCACTGTATGGTAGAAGGGCAGGCTTGTGCAGACCTTATAGAACACTGTGCCTTTCATGTCCTCGAGAGGGAACCATACACCCGCTGAGAGGGTGGCGATGTTTATAACTATCGAACCCACTCCGCCCACTGCCTTTTCATTGCACAGTGAGCCGAAAAGCACGCCGAGGGCTATATAGAACATACCCGAGGGGATAAGGGCCAGCACCGACCACAGTGTATCGATGCTGATTTCATAGCCGAAAAGCACCGCCGCACCGAAGCAGATTACTGACTGTGCTATAGTCAGAGGAATCATCGGCAGCATATAGCCGAGGATAAAATCCCCTGCGGTCATGGGAGAAGAATAAAGCCTTGTAAGGAATGAACTTCCTCTGTCCTGTGCTATGAGCAGTCCCACAAAAAGGGTAGTGAAGGTAAAGCTGAACACTGCTATGCCGGGGGTGAGGATATTGATATTGAACATTTCTACGGGCATGGGAATGGACTTATTGAGTACTGACAGTAAAATCAGCATCATGATGGGGAAGCCCAGTCCTAAAACTATGCTCAGCGGTGAGCGGAGCATCTCTTTTATATTTCTTTTTGCGAAAGTTATTGTTTTCATGTTTATCTCCTGTTTATTATCGTATGTTCAGCTCCCTCTGACGAGGGAGCTGTCTGCGAAGCAGACTGAGGGAGAGAAAACGTTGAATCATTCTGCTTGTTCCATATCTCTCCCTCCGACTTCATTTATGAAGTCTTCTCCCATCATCAGAGGGAGGCAAGTGTATAGCCAAACTCTACTGTACAAGGGCGACAAAGGCGTCCTCAAAATTCTTTGCCCCTGTTTTTTCGATCAGCTCCTGTGCTGTACCCACTGCCTTCAGCCGTCCGTTCTGCATTACGGCTATTCTGTCAGACAGCTCTTCTGCTTCTTCCATGTAGTGAGTGGTAAGTATTACGGTCACTTCGCCGTGGAGACCTTTGATTATTCCCCAGAGTTCTCTGCGTGCCAGCACGTCAAGTCCCAGGGTCGGTTCATCGAGAAAAAGTATCTCAGGGTCTGAAATGATCGCCATCGCAATAGAAAGCCTTCTCTGCATACCGCCTGAGAGGGTCTTTGCCTTGCTGTTTCTCACTTCTGTAAGTCCGAAGCGTTCGATAAGCTCCTCTGCCTTATTCTTTGCTGTCTCTTTCTTTATTCCGTACACCTGCGCCATGAACACGAGATTGTCAAATACCGAAAGATTCTTTGCAACCGCTGTTTCCTGAGGGGATACGTTTGTCTTCGCCTTTACCTTTTCGGGCTCTGTAATAATACTGTCACCCATCAGGAAAGCATCGCCCGAGGTGGGGTTCGATAAGCAGGAGAGCATTTTTATTGTGGTGGTCTTGCCTGCTCCGTTTACTCCAAGGAGCGAAAACAGCTCACCTTTCTTTACTTCCATGGTCAGTCCGTCAACAGCAGTCTTGCTTTTATATTTCTTTGTAAGGTTTTCAATCTTAATTGCTGTCATTGTTATCCTCCAGACTCTTTACGTATTCTTCCATTCTGTCGTTTATTGCACGGACGTTGCTTTTTGCGATGTTGAACTGAATGATGAAATTGACGATATACCCTGCAAACACACTGCACGCAAGAGAGATATATCCCTCTTTGTCAACAGGCACCCAGCACACCGCCGCAACAACGAGGATACAGGGGAATGTTATAAAAAACTGCATCAGGGACTGCTTTAAAAAGCTCCATTTCGGATTTTCATAGACAAGCGATGCCATTGCGTAGGCAACTCCCATCAGGCCTGTCAGCACGGTCTGCATAATGACCGCAAGATTCTCAGAGCCGAACAGCTCAACTGTCGAGGGCAGTACGGGGATATATTCGCCCTTTATGCCGTTTACGCCGAGGGAGATAAAGAACATGACCATTGCACCCTGCAGAACTCCGCAGGCAAAGCCTATTATGAATCTTATTATGAATCTTAAAAATATCTTTTTGTCTTTCATTTTTCTTTCCCTCCTATATATCGAGTTGTCTGCGGATAAGCGCAACATATCTGCGTGAAGCGTAGGTCTGTGTGCCGTTTTTAAGGCTTACGCAGATGGTGCCTGTAAGGGACGTGTCCATTCTTTTTACCTGACGGAGATTTATTATCTCAGAATTCGATATTCGCATGAACACGCGATTGTCAAGGGTTTCCTCAAGCTCGTAAAGTCGGGCTTTCAGAGTGTATGTGCCGTCCTTTGTCTCTGCGAAAACCTTTTTGTCCTGAGAATATATGCGGCATATCTCATCGGGCGAGATAAAAAGCGCGCCGTTTTCGTCAAAGGCGGTGAAGGAATTGCCTCTCTCTTTTGTTTTCCCCTTTATACGCTCGATAAGGTCCGTCACTTCGCTGTCCACTTCTTCGGTGTGTATGACAACTTTGCGTTCCTTAAGGTCGTTTTCTATTGAGATCTCAATTTTCATTTTCGTTCACCTCGTTGGCTTTATTTTAACGCACCTGCTCGTTTTTTCAAAGGCTTTTGCGACAAACGGCAGAAATTTTGGGACGGTCGGTAATTTTCAGATTTATTTACTAAAAATGTTTTGTACCATTTCTTTTTCGGAAAAGAAACGGTACCCAAAGAAACCGCTAAAGGAGGAGGGGTTTCAATCCCCCTCCTCCTTTAGAATCCTCCTCCCTAAACGACCAAAAGGGTCTCCATCCATGCCGTGTCAACTTCTTTTTCCCTTTTTACATCATTCCTTACGGCATGGATTACCTCTATGCACAGAGTCAGCCCTTTTCTCTTCCCCTTTTGGAATTCTCTATCTGGACTTGGTGATTTTCTCTGTTTTAATTTTCAGAAAATTTACAGTCTTTCGCTCTGCCATTTTATATGCGTTCTTCCAAGGGCGATTTTTACAAAACAACTGTTCTTTTTTCTTGCTGTTTGGGTCGTATTATGGTAGAATAATATAGTTAAATAGTAATCGAGGTGTGCAGGATATGAAAAATGTTTTGGTAACAGGCGGTGCCAGGGGCTTAGGCCGTGCGGTAACGGAGTATTTCGCCGCAAAGGGCGTTCGTGTTTTCTCCTGCGATATACTCGATTTTGACTATGAGGGCGAAAATATAGTACCTCTTAAAATAGATGTAAGAGACAGCGAAAGCGTCCGTCAGGTCTATGAAACGGTATCGAAAGAGACCGACAGGCTTGATGCGGTAATTCATTTTGCAGGCATCTACAGAATGGACTCCTACATGGAAATGGAGGAAGAGGATTTCAAGAAAATAATGGACATCAACCTCTTCGGTGTCTACAGGATAAACAGGCAGTTTCTGCCCTTGCTTCGCGATGGCGGCAGGGTGATAATTGCCACAAGCGAGCTTGCCCCTCTCGACCCGCTCCCCTTCAACGGCATTTATTCCCTTTCCAAAACAAGTCTCGACTGCTACGCTCAGTCGCTGAGGATAGAGCTTTCGCTTCTCGATATTCCCGTTATAGTCATTCGTCCCGGTGCTTTTGCTACGGATATGATAGGTGCATCGGATATCTCCATGCGCGCTCTGTGCGAAAAAACTCAGCTTTACAAGGCCAATTCCCAAAAATTTAAGGGAATAATGGATAAGGTAACAGTAAAGGCCCTGCCGCCTGTGCGCCTTGCAAAGCTCACATGGAAGGCATTTTCGAGAAAGCATCCGAAATATGTATACTCCAAAAACGCAAGCTTCCTTCTCAAGCTCTACAGCGCAATGCCCACGAGAATACAGGTCTGGGCGATAAAGACGCTGATAAAATAATTTTTGCACTCAAAGGATAGATATACATGAAATTACTTGCTCTCGACGGCAACAGTATCATAAACCGCGCCTTTTACGGCATCAGACCGCTTACAACAAAGGACGGTCAGCCCACAAACGCCATACATGGCTTTATGAGCATGTTTTTAAAGATGCTCGAGGACGTGGAGCCTGACTGCGTGGCTTTTGCCTTTGACTTAAAAGCTCCCACCTTCCGCCACAAGGCCTACGATGGCTACAAGGCAAAGCGCAAAGGAATGCCCGAGGAGCTGTTTTTACAGATGCAGCCGCTTAAAGACCTGCTTTCTGCTCTCGGCTATAAACTCCTTACCGCAGAGGGCTTTGAGGCTGATGATATTTTAGGCACTCTCGCCGCCCGATGCAGAGAGCTTGGTCACACCTGCGTTATCGCTACAGGCGACCGCGATTCCTTCCAGCTTATCGGAAACGGCGTGACTGTGCGTATGCTCTCGACCAAGGGCGGTCACCCCGAGGCAATCAACTACGACGAAAACGCCATCATGGAGACCTACGGCGTTACACCGAAGCAGCTTATTGACATAAAAGCCATTCAGGGCGATACCTCCGACAATATCCCCGGTGTTCCGGGAATCGGCGAAAAGGGCGCAGGCGAGCTTATCAGAAAATTCGGCTCTCTTGACGAGGTTTATAAGAATATCGATGACCCCTCTATAAAAGCAGGCATGAGAAACAAGCTCATCGAAGGCAAGGACAGCGCTTACCTCAGTCGTGAGCTTGGCAGGATAGTTTTCACTGCTCCTGTTGACCTTGATATTGAGTCTTACATCCCTGCTGAAACCGATGTTGATGCCGCTCGCACAATGCTCATAAAGCTTGAGATGTTCAAGATGATGGAGCGTCTGGGCTTGGCGGACAGAAAAGAAGCGGCAAAGGCTAAGAAAGAGGCCGCCGAAACAGAATCCCAGAAGGTATTCCTCGATCCTGAAAACTGGCTTGAGGAAATAAAGAATGATAAGGATATATATTTTATTGCCGATATCGAAAATGGCGATATCTCCTGCGCTGCGTATTCCAAAAGCAACTGCGTCACAGTGCTTACGAGCAGCGATAATACAGAGCTTTTCAAAAGGGAGATACTCTCAGACGGCAACATCGCAAAGCACACCTTTGACGTAAAAAAGCTTTACAAGATATTCCCCGAAATGAAAGGTGTTAAGATGGACACCATGCTGGCGGCCTATCTCATCGACCCTGAGAAGAACTACGGCCTTGATGAACTGCTGGCGACCTACGTAACAGAAGTTCCCGATGCACCTCTGCCCATGCTGAAAACCGCCGCCAGAGCAGAGAGGCTTCCTGCCCTTTGCAGAGCACTGCTGGGGAGGATAGAAGAAAACAGACAGGAAAGC
>JAZSNZ010000316.1:0-17617 GCA_045536645.1 Acutalibacteraceae bacterium | reverse complement strand
GCCCCGATGCTTTCGCATCGGGGCTGTTTTGTTTAATTGGTCATGCTTCCGTTAACGGTCTTCAATCAGTCCTCAGCAACTTCGCGTCTCTTTTTGCGGTTGTAGATAGCCTTGCCTGTGACAAGTGCTACACCAAGAGATACCAGTCCGATGTTGATAGCGATGATATTGTTGTTATCGTCGCCGGTCTGGGGAGAATCAGTCTCACCAGTGTTCGGAGTGTTGTTGTTGGAGGGCTGCTGAACGGGAGCCTGCTCAGAAGCACCGAGTACGAAGGTACCAACCAGAACGCCGTCCTTATAAGCGTTTACTGTTACCTTGCCGGGCTTGAGAATGGTTACCTTACCGTTCTGATCTACGGTTGCAATGGAAGGATCGCCGCTCTGCCATGTAATGTTCTCACCCTTAAGATCGCCGATCTCCTTGATGAGGTCATCGGTCAGGTCTACGATGTCGCCTACATTAAGCTTCTTCTCGTCTTCCATAGGAATGATCTCATTCTTCATGAGCTGTTCAATGCCCATGATTTCGATTGCGTTGCCGTTGGGTCCGAAGTAGCTTGCAACACCTTCGCTGTCAACCTTGACTGTTACGCTGTTGGTGGACTTGTTGTAGCCTGCAGGAGACTTGGTCTCTGCAATCACGTACTCACCTGCGGGGAGAGCAGTGAAGAGAACTACGCCGTCTGCACCGGAGGTTGCAGTCCTGGTGATTCCGTTGGAGCCTGCCAGCTGGAATGTTGCGCCGGGCAGGATCTTATTGATGTTGCTGTACTTGACGAAGCTTACATTAGCAGTCTTGGGAACTACTACAGGATGGTCAAACATGATAACTGTATTCTCATTTACTGCAGTGCCCCAATCAGTTGTATCTTCATTGTAATCAGATGCGAATACGTAGTAGATTGCGCCGTTATCCACCTTTACATAGATGGTCTCTGCGATCTGATAACCCTGAGGTGCAGCGGTCTCGGTGAACTTGTAAATGCCGTTGGTAATCAGTTCGATCTCGACTTTCTTGTCACCGGAAGTCCATGTGATAACACCGTCAGTGTTGGAAACGTCAGTTGCCGAAACCTTGGTAAGATCTGCATCGCTGCATACTGCCTCCAGCTTGAGCTGTGCGCCGGGCAGTTCTTCACTGCCGCCAAATGCCATCTTGGAAAGTACAAGCTTGTTGGCCTTATCTTTCATTACTACCTTATCGTCAGAAACGAGAGTGTAGGTGATGGTCTCTGCGTTGGAAGGTGCCCAGGATACATCGCCGCCGCTGATCTTGATGTAGATGAACTCTGCGGTTGCAAAGCCTGCAGGAGCAGTGATTTCGGTGAACTTGTATTCGCCGTTGGGCAGGTAACCGAAGGTTGTGGGATTGTCGGTGGATACCCATGTGATTGTGTTGGTATCCTCGTCGTATTCTGCATCTGTACCTGACAGATCAACCTGAGAGAGGTCGGTGGTGGATACAAGAGCCTCGAGGGTGAGTGTTGCACCGGGAAGCATCTTGCTTTCGCCGAAGATCTCCTTGGAGAGGACGAGCTTATTGTGATCGTCGAACATCACAACAGTCTCATCTGTTGTCTTGCTCAGGCTGTTTGCAGTTGTGCCGGAGTAGATGTCACTGCCGCTTACCTTGACATAGACCTTTTCAGTCTTCTCGTAGCCGCTGGGTGCGGTGGTCTCTTCGAGTATGTAGAGTCCGTCGGGAAGTCTTTCAAGTCTTGTATTTTCCTCGGTGGAAGTCCATGTGATAGTGCCGCCTGTGGTGGAATAGTTCTCGCCGCCGTTGATTACTCTGACTGCGGAGAAGTCAGCGGTGAAGCCAACAGGAGTCAGTTCGATAACTGCGTCGGGAAGCTTTTCCTTGTTGACAGCATCCTTCTTGGAAATACTGAGAGTCTTGGGAGCGTCAAGCATGACAACTTTGTCGCCATCTGTCTTGACCCATTCGGTAGTACCGTCTGTCTTGTAATCAGCCTCGGGTACGGAGTAGATGTCGCTGCCGCTTACCTTGATGTAGATATCCTCTGCGACCTCATAACCGTCGGGAGTGGTGATTTTGGTGAATTTGTACTCGCCGTTGGGAATTCTGCCGATCTTGATCTCTTCCTCGTCGGAAGTCCAGGTGATGATGTTGTCATCAGTGTAGGATACATCCTCGGGGATGATAACCTTGGAGAGATCGGTGTCGGTTACAACAGGCTCGAGCTTGAGGACTGCGCCGAGCAGCTCAGGTCCGTTTACAAATTCCTTCTTGGAAAGGGTCAGATCATTGGGTGCGTCAAGCATTACTACAATACCGTCACTGACGATGGTCCACTCGGTGGTTTCGCCTGTGTAGTTCTTTGTCCACTTGACTTCATCGCCCTTGATGCTGATGGTGATAGTCTCTGCGATTTCGTAACCGCTGGGTGCTGTAGTCTCTGTAAACTTATAGATTCCGTTGGGAACTGCGCCGATAGTCTGAGCAGTTTTGTCGGACTTCCATGTGATCTTCTTTCCGTCCTTAGAAAGGGTTGCACCGTTAAGCTCAACATTGGTGAGATCTGTATTGCTGTTTACAGCCTCCAGCTTGAGCTCTGCGCCGAGCAGCTCAGGTCCGTCTGCAGATTCCTTCTTGGAAAGAACTATATCAGAGCCTACTACTTCGTTTGTGAATACCAGTCCGGCAGCTGTTGTGCCGTTCTTTGTCAGAGTCTTTTCTGCATCGAGCTGTCCGTCATAGCCCTCATCGGTAACTACTACGGTCAGTGTGTACTCGGAAGCGTCGTATGCTACGTTACGCTCTGCAGTGTTGACTTCCTTGATGGTGTAGGTGTATGTTCCAACCTCTGTGAATGTGATATCTCTGAATGCGAAGGTACCGTTTTCTGTTGCGGTTACTTCCTGTACGAGGGTATCGCCGTCGAGGAGCTGGAACTTGAATGTGCGGTTTGCAACAGAGCCGTTGTCAAGTCTCTTGACACCGTCAACATTGACCTTGGTGCTCTGTGCAGTGTAGGTGTTTTCGAATGCGGGTCTGTCGAGAGCATTTTCAGGACCTGCTGCCACAAGCTCACCGCTGCCGCCGTCGTAAACGTTGACGGTAAGGTTAAACTTGGTGGTGTCGTAGGTAACGCCCTTCTTGTCAGCGGGGATTACTTCCTCAATAGTGTACTTGTAAGTACCTGCCTGAGTATACTCGATAGTATCGAACTTGAATGTGTATTCTCCTTCGTTCTCAGTTGCGGTAAGTACATTTGTTGTGAGTGTAATCTTCTCTGCTTCGATTACGTTGCCGTCATTATCGGTTCTGCCGCCTGCAAGAGCGAAGGTAAATTCGCCGTCCTTGAGCTCTCTGCCTGTGAAGGTCTTTGTTCCTTCTACAGTATAGGTGGTGCTGGAAGCTACGTAGTTGTTTACGAATTCTGCTTCTTCAGCATCGGTGAGAACTGCGGATGCTGTGAGAACGCCATTGCCGGGATCGGTAACTGTTACGGTCCAGATGTACTCAGTTGTATCATAGGTTACGCCTTGATACTTGTTGTTTACTGCACCCTCGGGAATGTATTCCTTGATGGTGTAGGTGTAGACACCGACTGCGGTGAAGGTAAGCTCATCGAACCGGAAGGTACCGAAGGTCTCGCCCTCTGCAGGAGCTGCGTTGAGTGCCTGAGCGACGATGTTGCCCTGTGCATCGGTAAGATCGAATCTGTACTTGTTTGCGGTGAGAGTCTTGCCGTTGAGGGTCTTCTTACCGCCAACCTGTGCCTTGGCAGGAGAAGCGGTGTAGCTGTTTGTAAACTTAGCTTCGCCGTCCTTGACTCCGTCAAGCTTTGCCTCTGTACCGATGGTGCCGTCGCCGTTGTCCTTGACCTCTACAGTCCAGGTAAGCTCGGCTGCATCATAGGTGATGCCGTTTATCTTCTGACCAGCATTGACTTCCTTTACCTTGTAGGTATAGGTCTTGCCGATGTCGTTCTGAGTGTATTCGATTGCGGAGAACTCAAATGTACCCTCTGTATCGGTGTTGTATACAGTCTCGGTGTAAGTGCTGTTCTCATTGGTTACATCGGTGAGGATAAATCCGAATTCGCCGATCGCCATTGCTCTTGTGCTGTTGATGGATTCATCAACAGTAAGATCCTTGTCACCCTTGAGAACTGCGGTTGCTCCACCCGTTACATAGGTGTTTTCAAATACGACCTTTTCTGCATCTTCACCGTTTTTGGTGAGAGTCTCGGTCTTTTCCAGCTTACCGGTTTCAGTGTTGTCGATGACTTCTACTGTCCAGGTGTAGGACGTATTGTCATAAGTTACGCCCTTATAGCTGTACTTGCCTGTCTCTTCATTGAGCATTGCGCCTGCGGGAACCTTCTCTGCGATGGTGTACTCATATTTGCCTGCCTTATCGTAGGAGATTGCACCGAATGCGAAGGTGCCGTCTTCATTGACAGAAGCGGTAAGGCTGCTCTGCTTGTCAGCGTTGCCGCCGGTGAGTGTGAACTTAAACTCATTTGCAACGATTGCTCTGCCGTCGAGAGTCTTGGTGCCGCCGATGGATGCGGTGATGTCTTCTGCATCGTAGGTGTTTTCAAACTTTGCACCGTTTTCTGCAACAGAGCTTGTAAGCTTGTTGGTGTATTCAACGGAAGTTCCGAATGTACCGTCCAGGTTGTCTGTAACCCTGACGATGACACCGTAGCTTACGCCTGTGGGGTTGTAGGTAACGCCGGGAAGCTTATCTTCATCTGCAGGTACAACCTCTGTGATGGTGTAGATATATGTGCCTGCCTGAGTGTAGCTCATGGAGAAGGTGACATTGCCGTTTTCATCGTTGTAAGCAGTCTTGGTTACTGTGCTTCCTCCGATGATGCCGCCGGTAAGTGTGAACTCGAACTCATCTGCTTCGAGATCTCTGCCGTTGAGGGTCTTCTTTGCCTCAACGTTTACCGTTGCGGTGGTAACGGTGTACTTGTTTGTGAACCTGATGTCTTCTCCGTTCTTATCTGCTGTTGCAGTAAGAACGCCTTCGCCGTTATCTTCTACGCTTACAGTTACAGTGTAGATGGTCTCATCATCGTAATCAACGCCGCCGAGAGCACCGCTCTTTTCAGTTACTGTGTATTCATAGGTACCTGCTGCGGTGTATTCGATTGCCTTGAATGCGAAGGTGCCGTCTGCATTGTTCTTTACAGTATCGATTACGGTTCCGTCCTTGTCCTTGAGTACGAACTCGAACTCGTTTGCCTTAAGTTCACGTCCCTCAAGAACCTTCTTACCGTTGATAACTTCTGTATCGGGAGAAGCGGTGTAGCTGTTTGTAAACTTGGCTTCGCCGTCCTTGACTCCGTCAAGCTTTGCCTCTGTACCGATGGTGCCGTCGCCGTTGTCCTTGACTTCTACAGTCCAGGTAAACTCGGCTGCATCATAGGTGATACCATGATACTTGTTATCAACTGCATCTGCAGGAATGTTTTCCTTTACCTTGTAGGTATAGGTCTTGCCGATGTCGTTCTGATCGTATTCGATTGCGGAGAATTCGAAGGAACCGTCTGTATCGGTATTTTCGACAGTCTCGGTGTAGTCGCCGCCAACCTCGGTGATGGTAAATTCGAACTCGCCGATTTTGATGGGTCTTGTGCTGTTGATGGATTCATCAACAGTAAGATCCTTGTCTCCCTTGAGAACTGCGGTTGCTCCACCCGTTACATAGGTGTTTTCAAATACGACCTTTTCTGCATCTTCACCGTTTTTGGTGAGAGTCTCGGTCTTTTCCAGCTTGCCGGTTTCAGTGTTGTCGATGACTTCTACTGTCCAGGTGTAGGACGTATTGTCATAAGTTACGCCCTTATAGCTGTACTTGCCTGTCTCTTCATTGAGCACTGCGCCTTCGGGAATAACCTCTGCGATGGTGTACTCATATTTGCCTGCCTTATCGTAGGAGATTGCACCGAATGCGAATGTGCCGTCTTCATTGACATATGCGATGAGATTGCTCTCCTTGTCAGCATTGCCGCCGGTGAGAGTGAACTTAAACTCATTTGCAACGATTGCTCTGCCTTCGAGAGTCTTGGTACCGCCGATGGATGCGGTGATGTCCTCTGCGTCGTAGGTGTTTTCAAACTCTGCACCGTTTTCGGCCTCGGAGCTTGTAAGCTTGTTGATGTAGGTTACTGTTGTCTCGAATGTACCGTCGAAGTATTTATCTTCTACATTAACAATTACGCCGTAGCTTACGCCGTCCTTGTTGTAGGTAACACCGGGGAGCTTATCTGCGTCCTCGGGAACGACCTCGTTGATTTCGTAGACATAAGTACCCGCCTCGGAATAAGTGATCTCATCGAAGCTTACCTTGCCGTCTGCATCGTTGTATGCAGTCGTGGTTACGGTGCTGCCGCCTATCTTGCCGCCTGTGAGAGTGAACTCAAACTCGTTTGCAGCAAGGTCTCTGCCGTTGAGGATCTTCTTTGCACCGATCTCTATCTTTGCGTCAGTTGTGACATAGGTGTTGGTAAATACAGGTGTTGCATCTTCCACACCGTCGAGCTTCTTGACAGCTTTGATAGTGCCGTCCTCGTTGTCCTCGATCTTAACAGTCCAGGTGTACTCTGTCTTGTCGTAGACAACGCCGCTTACGCCTGTATCAACCTCGGTTACCTTGTAGGTGTAGGTCTTGCCGATGTCATTCTGAGTGTATTCGATAGCGGAGAATTCGAAAGAACCGTCTGTATCGGTGTTTTCGACAGTCTCGGTGTATTTGCTGTCTTCAGAGGTTACATCGGTGATGGTGAAGGAGTATTCGCCAATGCCGATAGGCTTGCCGCCTGTGATTTCCTTGTCACCGACGAGCTGTGCGAAGGTACCTGTGGTGATGTATTTATTTTCGAATACGAAGGTACCTGCAAAGTCAGTTATTTCTGCACCGTTATAGAATACCTTTGCAGAAAGGGTTGCATCGCCATTGTCGATGACCTGTACTGTAATGTCGTATACAGTATAATCATAGGTAAAGTAGCTCTTGCCCTCGTCTACCTCGCTGATAGTGTAGTTGAATGTCTTGCCTGCATCAGCCTGAGTAAATGTGAGAGCGGAGAATGTGACCTCGCCGTTTGCAGCGTTATTTACGGTCTCATTTGTGCCCTTGCCGCCTGCGAGGGTGAAGCTGAACTCATTTACCTTGAGCTCTCTGCCGTCAAGGTTCTTCTTGGCCTTGAGGTAAACATTTGCAGTGCCGGTCTCGTACTTGTTAGTAAATACGACCTTGTCTGCACTTTCACCGTTTACGGTAAAGGTCTCGGTCTTTGTCAGTTTGCCGGTTTCAGCGGTGTCGGTAACATCTACTGTCCAGGTGTAGGTTCTTGTGTCGTAGGTGACACCGGGAGCCTCTGTATCGGGGACATTTTCGGTTACGGTGTAAACGTAAGTACCGACCTCGTCGAAGGTGATCTCGGAGAATGTAACACTTCCGTCAGCCTTATTGAATACAGTCTCGTTGACATCGTTGCCGCTGAGAGTGAAGCTGAACTTATCATCCTCGAGAGTTCTGCCCTCGAGCACCTTCTCAGCAGTCAGCTTTGCAGTAACAGGAGTCGGTGTGTAGGTGTTCTCGAAGGAGAAGGATGCATTATTGGGATTAAGATTGTTTACGGTTGCAACGAGCTGGCCATTGCCGTTATTGTCAAGAACGGTAATTTCAACTTCGTAGACCTCATCATCGTAAGCGAAATAGCTCTTGTTGCCATTTACTTCGCTGATGGTGTATGTAGCGCTGCATTCACGATCGAATACGAGCTTCTTGAATGTGAAGTTGCCGTTTTCATCGTTGCTTACGGTCTCAATTACCTCATTGCCAAGCTTAAGCTCGAATGAGAAATCGCCCGCCTTCATCTCGTAGGTACCCTTCTTATTATCAAGGCTCTTTGTACCCTTGAGAACTACCTCTGCAGGTGCTGCTGTATAGAGGTTTGTGAATTCGAAGTTAAGGTCTGTGGACTCAACGCCATCAACGTAGGTCTTTGCTGTAAGCTTACCGTTTACGTCTGTTACCTCAACAACAAGTGGGTATGTCTTTTCGTCATAACTGATTCCGGGGATTCCGCCGCCATTTACAGGCATTACCTCACTGATGTTGTAAGTGTAGGTACCGGTTTCATTATATTCGATCTTACCAAAGTCGATTGCACCGTTTGCATCGTTCCATACAGTTCTTGCCTTGATTCCGTCACCGCTGAGGGTGAAGGAGAACTCGCCATCTCTGACAGGACGACCACCAAAGCAGTTCATCGCATTGATTGTCTTGGTACCGGTAAGAGAAATCTCTGTACCTGTTGCGGTGTAGGTGTTAGTAAATGCTGCGTTGAAATCATCCTCGGTAACGGGAGTGCCGTCGAGCTTGATAGCTGCGCTGAGCTTACCGTTGCCGCTGTCGGTTACAACGATCTCTACATTGTGATTTACCTCACTGTAGGTCATGCCGGCGATATTGCCCTTGACCTCGGTGATGGTGTAGTTGTAGGTGTCGGCGGTATCGAAGGTAAGCTCAGAGAATGTGAACTTGCCGTTTGCATCGTTCTGTACAGTCTCATTTACGCCTTCGCCGCTGAGGGTGAAGCTGAAGTCATTTTCCTTGAGGGCGTAAGAACCGTTTGTCTTGTTGACGGTCTTTGTACCCTTGAGGGTGATGCCTGTTTCAGCTGCCTTATAGGTGTTAGTGAATGCTGCGTTGAACTCATCCTCGGTGACGATTGCGCCGTCGAGCTTGATAACTGCGTCAAGCTGTCCGTCGAAGCCTTCGTCGGTGACAACTACCTCTACGTTGTAGGTATTGGTGGTGTAGGTTACGCCGGGGATCTTATTTTCATCAGCAGGAATTTCCTCACTGATGGTGTAGGTGTAGGTGCCGACTTCATTGAATGTCAGCTTATTGAAGCTGAAGTCATTTTCCTTGAGGGCGTAAGAACCGTTTGTCTTGTTGACGGTCTTTGTACCCTTGAACTGAGCCTCAGCAGGTGCTGCGGTGTAGCTGTTTACGAAGCTCATTGCATCGCCGCCTTTGTACTTGACGGTTGCAACGAGATTGTCGGACTTCTTGTCGTCCTTGACGGTAACAACTACATCGTACTCTGTATTATCGTAGGTCACGCCGTTGATGGTCTGGCCTGCGTTTACTTCCTTGACTACGTACTCGTAGGTGCCGGAAGTGTTGAAGGTAAGAGCAGAGAATGCAAAGCTGCTGTCTGCATTGTTGGATACGGTCTCGATAGCCTCATCGCTGCCCTTTTCGTAGAGAGCAAACTGATACTCGCCTGTTGCGAGAGGCTTGGTGCTGCCGCTTGCCATGGTCTTTGTACCCTGAATTGTTACCTGAGTGCTGCCCTTGGGAGTATTGGTTGCGTATACATCAAATGTGCATTCTGCAACTGTCTCACCGTCGATTGTGAAGGCCTCGGTCTCCGTCTTATCAGCCTTGTAGCCGTCGGGAGCATCGGTCTCAACAAACTTGAAGGTGCCGCCGTAGGGCAGGTTATTAACAGTGATCTTGCCGTTTGCATCGGTGGTCAGATCAGCTGTCAGATCATCTTCGTAGTCTATCCATTCGCCGTCAACAAGCTGCTGGAGCTTGAACTCAGCACCGGGAAGTGCCTTGAATGTTACACTGTCAGCCTTTGTAAGAGTTGCAGAGCCGTAGAGCTTGGTATTCTTCATTTCGTTGGAATCGCTGCCTACGGTTACATTCTTTACAGAGAGATCTGTTTCATAGCCTGCAGGAGCCTTGATCTCTTCGAAGGTGTATGTGTACTTATCGTCGTCGGGACCTTCGGGCAGACCGAGGAGGGTTACGCCCTGTGCATCCTCGGTGGATGTCCAGATGAGGTATTCCTCGTAGTTGCCTTCTGCGTCCTTGCCGTGATAGTGCTCAAGACCGACAGGAGTATAAACGGTCACAGTATAGGTGGATTCACCCTTTTTGTTTGTTGTGGGATTGCCGTTTGCATCGGTATACGTGTGGGTTTCCTGAGTAATAATATTTGCAGTTACAAAGTCGAGCTTTGCGTCTGCGCCTGCATCCTTGAGGGTAAGTTTAAGCTGAGCGCCCGCAAGAGCATTGCCGTTCTCGTCGACCTTCTTGAAGGTGGTGCGGGTTGCATCGTTGCCGACGGTTGCGGTACCTGCATCGATGAGCATGTTAACTGCGTTGCCATTTTCATCAACTGCAGACTTGGTAGTCCATGTACCAACGGTGTCTTCATCATTAGCGTATACGAGTACCTGAGTCTGAACACTGCTGTTTTCGCCCAGGAATACGCCATATTTAAGCACAGTGGTGTTGTTAATAAAGTATCTCTGATCTTCTGCGAGCTGGGGATACATTCCGTCTGCAGCTGTGTATCCGTCGGGAGCGGAGTCCTCAACTGCATAGTAGAAGTAGCCGAGCTCAAGACCTGTTGCGGTGACCTTACCGTCGTTGCCGGTGGTGAAGATCTTGTCATCCTTGCCGTTTTCGGCCTTGACTGCAACAGGATTGCTGAGGTCGTCGGGATCAAGCTTGTAGATCTTGAATTCTGCGCCCTCAACAGGATTTCCTGCATCGTCATTCTTGAGGATAGCGAAGGAACCTGTCATGGCGGTGTTTGTAATGGTGAGCTCCTTGGGGGTTCCACTTGTGTGAGAATTGTTAAGAACGAAACCATGGATATTTCTGTCAATCTCATAATTCAGCGGAGCTTCGGTTTCAACGAAGTAGTAATCACCTGCATTGAGTCCGTCAACGGTGATGGTACCATCTTCCGGATTTGTTGTAAGATAGCTGTATACAGCATCAGTATCCTCTGTTTCCGGAGTCACTATTATATTCACAAAACCTGCATCAGGCTTTGTCTCGCTGTAAGCATACTTACCGTTGCTGACCTTTACAAGGTTTGTAACAAGCTCATCATTGCTATCATAAAGAAGGAATGATGCCGATGATTTCTTTATGGCTTCGCCTGTCTTTGAATCAGCCTTTGTCATAAGGACACTCAACTGATTTCTTTCTTTTACAGGAACCTTCTTGTTGGGGAAGTTGATGTATGAGGGCTTGCCACCAACAGTTTCAATAAAGCTGTTGGTGAAATCAGATATAGTGAGATCCCCGATATCATCTGCACCGGAAGACTCACCGCCGCCGGAAGACTCACCGCCGGAACCGGTTCCATAGTAAGCAGTAAAGTATATAGGAACCTTATTCGTTACAACGCCGAAATTGTAATCGTCACTATCAAGATCTAAATTACCTACTAAATAATACGTAGTTCCCGGTGTGTAGTCGCCACTCTTGGTAAATGTATACCAATCGGCATCTTCCACTGTCAGCTCAATCGGAACTCCTGGCTCAAATCCCTTTACAGTACTATTATTGTATGTCCACTTGTAAGTTGAATTACTCCAGGGGTTACTATAATTTGGAGTAACAAATATGTTAAGACCTTGCAGATCAACATATTTATCAACATTACCAAGCTCAATAGTTATTTTACTTGGTAATGCTTTATTTTCAGCTACACCGCTCAACGTCATGTAATCACTGGAGCCATTTATGCCGAAACTGATGTAGTCCGACTGGTTGTTTGTTATCTGAAACTCTTCTTTTGAGTAATTAAGCTGCTCATGCACAGGATACTTGAAATTGAAATCGATCCTTTCAAGCGTATCGCTGTCAACAGGATTATTTTTCTCATCAAGTATCTCAACTACCGCATAATAGATGTTATCCGGGTTATAGGTCTTTCCTTTATTCTTTGCAGTATCGGAGATTTCGTAATTCCACTTCGTCTCTGGTAAAGTATCGTATGAAACAACAGCAGATGCTATCGGCTCTCCGTTTTCCTGCTTTATGTCCTCATAGAGAGTAAATGATTTGCAAGTATATCCTTCAGGCAGTGTGAAAGTAACTTCTTTGGGGAATTCGCCATAGCTTTCGAATATACTTGTGGTTTCAAGAGTGTAGTAACACTCTGACTTAAGACCAAGTCCAGCATCTGACGGTTTTCCGAAGGAAGCAGATGCCTTTTCGGAAGAATCAAGCTTATGAACAATAAGTTCACCGTTGTAAACTTCGAAATAAACCTTTTCGTTCGATTTTTCATAAGCTACCGGTTTTTCATCAGCATCCAGATTATCTTCCGGTGCCGGAGCTTCGAGCTCTGCAAGTATATATTTTCCGTTTGCGAGCATCATGCCCTGAGGTCCCTTAGAGGAAACAAAGGTCATTATAGCATGTTCCATGGTAAACGCCGGGGCATCCTCACGGAAAACACCAAGTGTAGCTCCTTCAACATATTCCTTGCTTGCTTCTGAACCGTCGCCGGTGTACATGCTGTCAAAATCAACCTTGGAGAATGTAAGTGAATAGTAGGATTCTTTTTCGTCCACCATAGTAAAGCCATTGTTTTCGACTTCTACAGTTTCGGTGATACTGTTGTCATCCTTGTTGGGCTTTGTAGCTTCTGTAATCTTTCCTTCCTTATTAATAGTAAAGGTGATGTCTTTGGATACGCAGTATCCCTCAGGAGCTTTCATCTCTCGAAGGGTGTATGTACCATCGGGAAGTCCTCTGAGAGAAACAGGTGCATTTCCGCTTACCCATTCAACAACAGTTGCTCTCGGATGCTCAACGTCAACACTGGCGGATACATTTGAAAGATCTATAGATCCGTTGCTATTTGTTCCAAAAAGTCTGAGTGTGGCACCGGGAAGTATACCTGTCTTGTTATTTTCGGCAGCGGTAGGATTATAGAACTGCTTTCCTATGGTGATAACAGTAGGCTCGTCGTACATGGTAACGGTGGAGCCGGATACGTTGGTGCCTGTTACGTTGCCGTATGCATCAACGGTGAAGGTGATGTCGGAAGCCTGCTTATAGCCTGCGGGGACACCTGTCTCAGAAAGGGTGTATTTGCCTGCGGGCAGCTTGCTGAGCTTTGCCTCTTCGCCGTCGGTAGTCCATGTTACGGCATCAGCGGTTGCAGAATAACCCTCAACATCGACCACAACGCCGCTGAGGTCTTCAACATCGGAAGATGTAAGTTTAAGGTCTGCACCGGCAAGCTCGTTACCGGAATTGAGGTCCTTCTTGGAGATGCTCATCTCAATGATATCGTCCTGCATGGTGAAGGTCTCGTTGTCAGTATCGACCTCGAGAGTCATCTGTGCTGCGGACTTGTAGCCTGCAGGAGGTTCGATCTCCTTGAGGATGTATGTACCCTCGAGGAGGCCTGTAAACTCTACAGCATTGCCGTTGGAGGTCCAGCAGATTGCTGTTACCTTTTCGATGTCGTTGCCGTTGGCATCCTTTATAATTTCGCCGTTCTTGACCTGCTCAAGTTTTACGTTGTTTGTCTGTCCATTTACCTGTACTGTGGACATGTCAAGACCTGTTACGCTGGAAAGCTCAAGCTTTGCGCCGGAGAGTCCGTTTGCGCCGTCAGTCTTGTTTATTTTTATATTATGGTGAACAGGATCGGGAGCTTTCTCGGGGGTCTTCTTGTCGGTCATGTTGACTCTGGTCAGAGCGTTGCCGCTGCCGTCCTTGAGCTTGCCGTTCTCATCAACGGTGAAGCTGATGGGAACTGCAATGTCATAACCCTCGGGAGCTGCGGTCTCGGTAAGAGTGTAGCTGCCGACGGGAAGCTTTGTGATATTTATCTCGTGACCTGTGGTTGTGATAACAAGCTCCTTGTTGCTGTTTTCAAGGCTCCATGTGCAGCCTGATACATCAACACTGCTGAGATCAGCACCTGTAGTGGAAGTTATCTTAAGGGTTGCTCCGGGAAGCATTGCACCGCTCTCGGTAAGCTTTGCGATCTTTACCTTGGTGGGCTTGTTGACAAAGTCAACGGGAGTCTCTGCCTTGTCAACCTTGGCAGGCTTGCCGTTTGCTTCCATTATATAACCGGCAGGAGCGCCGATCTCGGTAACTGTATAGTCGCCGTAGATAAGGTTGCTGATCTTTGCAAAGCCGGTACCTGTGGAGGTCCAGGTGATGGCATTGTCGGTCTTTACAACGTTCTCTGCGTTCTCAACAATTGCACCTGAAAGGTTCAGTCCGCCGTTGCTGGTGAGCTTGAACTGTGCGCCTGCAAGAGGTGTTTTGCCTGCGCCTTCAGCTGTTTTCTTTACAACGATAGCGCCGTATTCGGGCTCAATCTTTTCGCCAACATTTATAATTGTATTGTTGAATATTGTTGCAGTGTAGCCTGCAGGTACGATTTCCTCCACAGAGTAGCGGTAATACTTGCCTGCGCGGTCTGTTGCATCAAGCTCACTGAATGTATATGTCCAGGTATTGCCGTTATCGGAAACAGTAACACCGGGAGTCTTTGTCGGATCTCCTGTTATCTGGACAGTCTTGAAAGGCTTGTCGTCGCGAAGGAGCTTGATGGAAATGTACTCGGGACGTGTTGCAGGGTTGTCGTCCCATTTCTTTGTAACTGTAAGACTGGTCTTGCCTGCTTTCAGGTGAATCTTTTCACCGGTGAAGTCAGACTTATGAGTCTCAGCAGAAGTGGTGACTTCCTTTGCGATGATGGAGCCGTTGAGACCTGCTGCACAGTTTACCTTTGCGCCGGGAGCGAGGACTGTACCGACCCATGTACCGGAAAGGTCAATTTTGCCTTCGGAGGGTACGGGAGTGCCAAGATCCGGGTCGCCTTCTCTCTTGTAGAAGTTCCAGAGGATGTTGTTGTCCTTCATAACAGCATCTTCGCTGTTGCCGATCTTATCAACAGACATGTTGATGTTCTTAAAGCCGATGTAGTCATCGGGGAGATTGGTGGTATCAACGTTGAATATGATTCTCTTGCCTGCGGTACCCTTCAGGGTTACCTTTCCGTTGATAAGGTTATAGGCATTGGTGGTGTATCCGGGAGGGGTCCAAAAGTTGCCGTCGGCAAAATATGTATCAAAGTCGATGATTATGGTCTCTTCCGGGTACTGGCTGAAGTCGATTGTAGTACCGCCCCAGGGACCGGTCCATCTGATGAACTGATTGTAGGTAAATACTCTGACACGATTGCCGTCGACAGTGGCGCCGTAGCCCCATGTTTCGTGAGCGGGATGGCCCATCGCCTCGGTCTCATCCATGAGCCATACGAGATAACGCTGATATTTTTCTGCCTCAGCAAGCTCATCGGTAATGTTGATGAAAGGCTTGCCGTCAGATTCAACATCGATATAGATGTTGTCAGCCAGCTTCTTGCCGTTGCCCATCAGGAAATTCTTGCCGTTGGACTGGAGATGCACCTGACCGGTGGCAGTGACGCTGTTGGGAACGCCTTCCTTATTGGACTCGCCGAAAACGAGGGTCATGTGCTCAGGATTGGTAGAAGAGCTCCAGCCTGTGGTATCGCCTACATAGCTGAGCTTGACCGAGAGAGTATCATGGGCCTGTCTCGAACCGAACTCAGGCACACCTTTTTTGCCGAGTACCTCTGCACCGAGATAATCGACTGCAATATTACCGCAGGTGTGCGCTGTGGAGGCGAATTTTTCCGCAAAAATGTGGAAATCGAAGGCAGCAACACCGTTTTCACTGGTGCTGTACACTGCCTCGCCATCCGTCAGACTGTTTGTGGAGCTTGTATACTGCTCCTTGGTCATCAGCTTCGTACCTGCAGGTACGTTTACGCCCTCATAGGTATCGGGAATAATGTTGTTGCCCGATACGGATGTGAGTGTACCCACAGTTGATGCACTGACCTTAAGACCTCTGTCCGGCGCACTAATGCACAGTGCGGTGATGAGCAGAGCAAACACCAGCACCAGTGAGGTTGCCGAAATAAAGATCTTTTTCGGTGTCATTCCTTGGTTGTATTTTTTCATCAGGTTTCCTCCTATCCAGAAGTCTCCCCTTTTTGCCGCGATTACAAACAGGGGCACTTACAGATAATTCCATGAGAATTATATCACATATATATGGAAATATCAAGTAATTTTACACAAACGATACCCATAATTTGCATTGACGAAGTATATAATATGCTTAATTATTTCACTACCGGCAGGCACATTATGTAAATTGTGTGAATGCTTTGTGACGATGCAAAAAAACACAAAATATAGTGTTTCATATATACGCCTGTAAATACAAATTCCTTACAGAAAATTAAACGTTTAAGTTGTAAAACGGCAATATCAAGGTTACAAAACTGTGCTTTTGGAGTTGGTTCACAAAAATTTTACAATTCCACTGCGCTTTTTTCAATTATTTTTTCCGCCGACTGCACTGTTTTTCAAAGCATCACGACATTCAGCCGTCTGAAAATGGCTCTGTGGGATTGCGCCAAGCCCCGCACACGACTCACTGTGTGGTTTTTCCTGTATATGCTTGACATTCTTCAGACTTCGTATTTATAATTGCAGTGTGAAATAGTATCATAAAATCACACTTAAGATTGGAGATATCATTTATGGCTTCCTATTTCGGCTTTGACGCATGCGATATCGCCGCCGGCCCGTATGTTTTTATAAGCTACAAGACCGAGGACAGCGAACAGGTTGCAAAATATGCTGAGTATCTGCACGATAACGGCATAAACGTCTGGTATGACAACGGTCTCCATGCAGGCTCAGACTGGGAATCATATCTTATGACCGTAATCGAAAACCCCAACTGCAAGGCTGTTCTGCTCTTTGTTTCGGCAAATGTGGCAAAGTCGACGGTAATTCCTCTTGAGACCACTCAGGCACGAATCTGCAAAAAGCCCACCGTCGCCATATATCTCGAGAGCGGCCTTGACCTTGAGCATCTTCTCAGCAAGGCAATAAAGATCTATGTAGAGCAGCGGCAGAGCGTAAACGCCTATATCGGCTCTCAGGAGAGCATCTGCAGGGAAATACTTGGGGCCGCCATGAAAGCAATGGAAAATGTCAGCGTCTCCACCGCAAAGCCTGCGGAAGATCTTTGGACGAACGCCCTTGTTTTTCTCCGCAACAGCGAACGTTCACGAAATATGAACGACATAGGCAAAGCTCGCGGATATCTGGAAACCATGACCAGGCAGTCCCCTGCAGATTACAGGGGCTGGCTCGGATTAGCGCTGTGCGAATGCCTGCCGAGGGTTGAAAATATTGATGATGCCGCAAAACGGCTTGAGTCTGCGGCAGGGTATTATTCCTATGTTGTTTCCATCGGTTCTGACAGCAATGCGTCAGATTACTACACCCGCATAAAAAGCAATATGTGGGATGAGCTTATTTCTCTTATCGAAAAAGAACTGGACAACTGCACCGACCGTGAAGCGCTTCTCTCTCTTCACAGCAAAGCAGATTCTCTCGGCGATCGCATGGGACACACAGAAGCTTACATCCGCGAAAAATACCTGCGCTTAATTAGCCGCATGAACACGGAACTGCATAAATTCGAAGAACAGGACCGTCTCCACAAGGCAGTCTCTGCCGCTCTCCTGCAAAAGAAGAAGAAAAAGCGCAAGGTCCTTGTATCAATAGCGGTCATTGCCGCAATTCTCCTGATTCTGGCGGCAGTTGCGGCGTACATACAGTATTACTGCTGATATTCTGACTTTTAAATCCGTGTTATAGCAAAAAGAACCTCTTCATGCCTCCCTCTGACGAGGGAGGTGGCGCGGCATAGCCGCGAC
>JAZSNZ010000062.1:0-6073 GCA_045536645.1 Acutalibacteraceae bacterium | reverse complement strand
TTGAGAATAAAGCAAAAGTATGATATATTTATACAAAAAAAGAGAGGGTGAATCGGCAGTGAAGAAATGGCATAAGATTGCAGTGCTTTTTGGTACAGTATTGCTGTGTGCAGTAATACTGCTGATAAGCATTTTCATTTCTTCCGGGGAAAGAAAACGCAGTGCCGAATTGCCTGAAATAATAATCAGCGAGATAATGGCAGACAACACCCTTACACTTTCAGACTCGGACGGAGAGTTTTCGGACTGGGTAGAGTTATACAACAGTGGTGAAAAATCTGTAGATCTTTCGCGTTTCTGTCTTTCTGACGATGAGAATGACCCGTTTAAGTGGGTTATGCCCGAAGTGACCCTTGAAAAAGATGCGTATCTGTTGGTGTATGCATCCGGTAAGGATATAAAGAACACAGAAAATGGAGAGTACCATACAAATTTCAAACTTAACGGAAAGGGAGAAAGTATAGTTATCTCGAGTGCTTACTATGGCACAGTTGAGTCCGTGGATTACGAAACCGCAATTGCAGATATATCCTATGGCCGCACATCTGACGGAATATACAAATGGTATGCACAGGCAACTCCCGGAGCAGAAAACAGAGATGATGACTCATCGTCAGATCCGTTTTCTTTCCGCTCCCCCTATGAGGGCCTTGCTGTCACAGAGTATATGACCAAAAATACAGATACAATTTCTGATTCCGATGGCGAGTTTTTCGATTGGATAGAGATTACAAATACATCTGACAGAACAATATCCCTTGATGGACTGAGAATATCGGATAATATAGATAATCTGGGAAAATGGAGTGTATCGGGAACATATATCCTTGAGCCTGATGAAAGAATGGTTGTATTTCTGTCAGGAAAAAACAGATGTGACAAGGAAATACATACTTCCTTCGGATTGTCTGAAAATGAAGAGATTATTCTTAGTGACAGACATCTGCGCGTAGTGAGCAGAATTGATGTTGTGAAGCTGAATGAAGGTATTTCATACGGAATTTCAAACGGTGAAAATACTGTTTATTATTTGAATCCGACTCCGGGGACTGCGAATGGCGAGGGTTCAGAGGAAATGCCTGCAATGCCCTGCCCGAAGTCAGGGACAGTCAGAATAAATGAAGTTTCTGCAGCAGCGGTAAGCTCCTCTACGGGAAAGGCTGTAAGTGACTGGATAGAGTTGTATAACGAATCCGACAAAGCGATATCACTTATGGGTTATGGTCTGTCTAACGATGAAAACGATCCATACAGGTTCACATTTTCAAAAGAAATAATAGAGGCATACGGATATTGCGTAGTCACTGCCGCAGGTACAGGCGATGCCGCAAAATCCACAGCACCATTTAAGATCAGCGCAAGAGGTGAGACGCTGTACCTTACATCTCCCGACGGAGAAACACTTGATGTTTTTGAAAGCGGAAAGCTGAGACTGGGAGTAACAAGCGGAAGATGTGACGGGAAAGGCGCAGAGAGGCTTTTCTTTGATAATCCGACAAAGGGAGCAAAAAATGCAGAAGGATTTGTGTCATACGTTACAGAACCTGCATTTTCTTTGGACGCAGGAGTATACAGTGAAGAAATCAAGGTGGAAATATGCGCACAAAGCGGTGCTGCAGTTTACTATACAACAGATGGCAGCATTCCGACCATTAATTCCAAAAGATATAACGGTGCAATTTCGGTGAATGAAACCTGCGTGCTGCGAGCCAGAGCGTTTTCCGATGGGTGTATATCGAGTGATACGGTGACTGCAACATACTTTATAGATGCAGAACATACTATTCCGATTGTATCCATGACAGGCGATCCGGATGGCTTTTTCAGCGAAAAAAGCGGTATTTACGCAGCAGGACCTAACGGAGAAGGAAACGGTGATGTTTACCCCTACACAAAATCCAACTACTGGAAGGACTGGGAGCGCGCCGTCAGCATAGAGTATATTGTTGATGGCAGATGCGCAGTGGCATTTGACGCAGGAACAAAGATATTTGGTCAGTACAGCAGGACTTACGATCAGAAATCATTTGCGATTCATCTCCGTGATGTTTATGGAGCGAGCAGTGTAAGCTATCCGTTTTTTGGCGAGGATAATGACTTTACAGAAACAAAAGGCCTTGTTTTGCGAGCTGCAGGACAGGATACCGGATATGCAAGATTAAGGGATGCGTTTTGCGCGCAGGTTGTTCGCAGTTCGGATACAGAGATTCTGGCGGCAGATTGGCAGCCGGTAGTACTGTACATAAACGGCGAATACTGGGGACATTATAATCTCAGAGAAAAAATAAACGAAGACTACCTTGAGAACAATTACGGAATCAATAAGGATAATGTTACAATTCTTAAGGGCACAAGCCAGATTGAGCTGGCGGGAAAAAAGGAGGAATTCAGGGCACTCAGAAGTTATATCGCACAAAACAATATGCAGGAGGAAAAGAATTATAACTATGCCTGCTCAAAAATCGATATTGAAAATTATATAGATTATATAGTGTTTGCGACATTCTTTAAAAACAATGATTTGAGAAACTCGCGCTATTATCTTGACGGAGCAGAAGGATCAAAATGGAAATGGATAATGTTCGATCTCGATATGTCGATGCGAAGCGATGCATTGAATAACAATGTGTTTTCCCTTGAACAGATTTTGGAAAGAGAACCGATACATAGGATGCTTCTGAGAAATCAGGATTATAAGGACATGTTCATAGAGAGATATGCAGAGCTTTTGAACACAACTTTTATGCCTGAAAATCTCACAACGATAGTGGATAATATGGCAGAACAGATAGAACCTGAGATTGAAAGGAATGCAAAGAGATGGGGAGGCCCGTCACATTCCAAATGGGAAAAGGAGATAAAAAATCTCAAGAATATATGCCAAAAGAGACGCGACGTTATGAAAAATCAACTGCAGGAGTATTTTAATATTTCGGATGCGAAAATGAAAAAGCTGTTTCCTGATGGTTGACAATGAAGTAAAATATGCTAAAATTATCAAGTGAAAGCTTGATAAGGACGCATAGCTCAGCTGGTTAGAGCGCCTGCTTCACACGCAGGAGGTCGGCGGTTCGAGTCCGTCTGCGTCCACCAACAGCACCCCCGAATGCATCGGTATTCGGGGGTGCTGTTTTATAAATTTCCAAAGCCAATGCAATTTGGTCGCATGCAGTAAATAAACACGCAGATAATAAACATAAAATATTGACTTTTTGATAATAAAGTTATATAATATAAACAAAAAATACAATGGGAGCATAGTATAAAACTATATCCGATTGTGATGGAATTCGTAAGTTTTTTAAAATACTTAAAGAGGGTCGATAGGCTTGAAAAAGCAATTTGTAAAATTTGTTTCAATACTGCTGCTGGTGTTGCTTGCGGTAAATGCAATGCCTGTAAGTGCGGCAGAGGCAAATGAACAGACAGCGCCTGAAGAGGGCGAATTCATACAGATTTATTATGATGACGCAGGACTGCTTTCAAACGAAGCAAATGTAATTGAATATACAGAGAACGGCTACATTTGGGTCGGCAGCTACGGTGGCCTTGCCCGTTATGACAGCCACAGCTTCGTGACATACGGAGACGATTACGACAGCATCATGAACGGTGTCAGTGTGCGTACTCTGTATGAGGACAGCAAGGGCAGACTGTGGATAGGCTCCAATGAAAAGGGCGTATATCTGCATGAAAACGGAAGCTTCTCAAAAGTTGACACAAGTGCGGCGGAGATTTCCGGCTCGATACGTGCATTCACAGAGGCAGAAAATAAAATATATATCGCATCAACAGGCGGTATAGCCATCATAGACGAAGCTATGAATGTAAAGGCCGCCGATGTCGAAGGCATATCAAAGAGCACGGTTGCCGATATGCTGACTGACCACAAGGGCAGAGTATGGATCATAGATAACGACAGTGTCGCAGTTCTGGAGGGGGAAGAGGTTGTATTTTTCCGCTCCATATCCGATATCACAAAGAATGACTGCAACTGCATAGCGGAATTCAGCGACGGAACGCTGATGATAGGCACCAGCGGCGATGAAGTCATGAAGGTCACTGAAAGCAACGGTAGCTTTGAATTTGAATGCATCACATTAAAAGGCAGTCAATCGGTAAACTGCGTGCTGGAGGATATGTTCGGACGCATATGGGTATGCTCCGATGAGGGCCTGGGATATATATACGACGGTGAGTTCAAAACGACCCACGGAGTAAAGCTTACATCCATAGAGTACATAGAAGAGGACTATGAGGGCAATCTGTGGCTTGCGTCCTCCCGTGAGGGCGTAATGGAGCTGGTGCGAGGCAAATTCAACAATAAGACTCTGTCGGGAAAGTTGGAAGGCGTCACTGTAAACGCTACAATGTATTACGAGGGACACATTTTTGCCGCAACAGATACAGGATTGGCAGTTCTCGATCCTGTGACATTTGAATCGGCAGACCACAAGCTTGCAAAGCTGCTGAGCAATATCCGCATACGCGGTCTGTTTGTGGACAGCAAGGGCTATATGTGGATAACCACCTACAAGGAATTCGGCGTTGTCCGCTACAAGGATGGCGAATACGTCAGCATTAACACCTCCAAGGGGCTTGCCAGCGACAAGACAAGAGTGGCAATGGAGCTCAATAACGGCGATATTGCAGTTTCCTCCGGCGGCGGTGTAAGCATAATCAGAGACGCACAGGTCGTAAAGACCTACACCGAAAAGGATGGACTTGATAACCCTGTAATACTGTGTATGTGTCAGGACGAGCAGGGAAATATGTACTTCGGAAGCGACGGAAACGGAATCTATGTTGTAGATGAGAACGATAATATCAGCTCATACACAACAAAGGACGGACTGGGCTCCGACGTTATCCTCAACCTCAAGTACGATGAGGAAAAGAAGGCTGTATGGATAAGCACAGGCAGCAACATTGCCATATGGAACGAAAGCGGCATTAAGAATCTTGAAAGCTTTACCGCAGGCACAGGCAGTATATTTGATATCGTATTTGCAGAGGGTAAGGTGTGGGTGCTCAGAAACACCAGTGTTGTTATAGCAAGCAAGGAGCTTATTCTGAACGATGCACCGTCATCTGAATATACTGTGCTCGGCAGAAAGGACGGCCTGACCGATATAACCGCAAACTCACGTCATTATCTGGCAGAGGACGGTACCCTTTATCTTGCCACCTCCAACGGCATATACACTATCAACACATCGAAGATATACGCAAATGACACACCGCCTCAGGCGGTCATCAATACCATAACCGTCGATGGAAAGGTGCATGAAAACCCCGCATCATTGTCGGTGGGATCAGGCGCAAAGCGCATAACCATCGAGTTTTCTGCGCTAAACTATTCCACAGGCTCATGTTTGGTGGAGTATCAGCTCATCGGCTCTGACGACAAACCCATAATCATCAACGGAGACAAGACTATAACAAGAGACTACACTAACCTTCGCGGCGGTACATACACATTCCGTGTTTCGGTAACAAGCCCTGCAGGAATAACCACAAAGAATGCCATAGACATCAAGATAGAAAAGCAGAAGGCTTTTTATGAGAATATCTTCTTTATAATTGGTATGATACTTCTCGGTCTGGCGCTTGTTGCGTGGGTGATATACACAGCGGTCAGAGTGCGTACGGCAACAATACTCAAGCGGCAGGAAAGATATCACAGCCTTACTGACAGCGCCCTTCGAGTAGCGGCAAAGAGCATAGACGCAAAGGACAGCTACACGAACGGACACTCTTTCCGAGTGGCAGAATATTCCCGTGAGATTGCAAAGAGGCTTGGCTGGTCGGAGGAAGAAACGGAAAATGTCTATTACATGGCACTCGTTCACGATATAGGCAAGATAGGCGTTCCCGATTCACTGCTTACAAAGCCCTCGGCGCTGACATCTGAGGAATACGACCTTATAAAGCGTCACACCACAACAGGCGCAAAGATACTCGAAGAGTTCGAGGGCATCCCGGACGTTGAGATGGGTGCAAAGTACCATCACGAAAGATACGATGGCATGGGCTACTGCGAAGGCCTTAAGGGCGAGGATATCCCCCTTGT
>JAZSNZ010000140.1:0-2078 GCA_045536645.1 Acutalibacteraceae bacterium | reverse complement strand
AGCAAGACCGCTTGTCTTCTTCGTACGAATAAAGAATGAAGTTGCCATATAAAAAGCACATTTATTGATTGCATTACAAAGATAATAAAAGTTTTAGAGTTGTGCCTAATATGTGCCTAATTTTTCTGTACTTCAAAATATCACTTTTGGAGAATAAAATCCAAAATAATTGAATATCAATAATATAGTTAAATAACCACCCCAAGACTTCCGCAGAATTTTACCCCAAAAGTATTCCCGGTGGCACCACAGAAAACCCCTCTCAGTGCATTCTGAGAGGGGTTTGTTCGTAAAATGGTACTACATTTTGTTGTTCTCTCTTATTTGGGTACTACACCAGGAACCGAAACGGTGAAACGCCCCGAGAATCCAAAGAATCCTCAGGGCTTTACGAATAATAAAACAACAACTGTCGCAGTTGTTGGGACTGACTTGACTTGAGGGACACCCGTTACTTTTTCGAAGTCTTTTTAAGGCGGCCGCTTTTCCTGAGAGCTTCAGAGATGATCCACTGAAGTTGGCCGTTGGTTGAGCGGAATTCATCTTCCGCCCATTTCTCAACGGCCTCCATCATCTGTGCGTCCAGGCGCAGTACAAAGTTCTTGTTCGGTTCTTTCGGCATGCTGAAAGAGATTCTGTTAATGATGCAGGGTTCCTGCGTTCACAACCGGCTGGGCCGATTCATCTGAGCAGAGTACCACGAGAAGGTTGCTTACCATTGCAGCCTTTCTCTCCTCGTCCAGTTCGACGACTTCTTTTTCCGAGAGCTGGTCGATAGCCATCTTCACCATTGAAACAGCTCCTTCAACAATCTTTTCACGAGCGGAAATGATTGCATCGGCCTGCTGTCTTCTGAGCATTACGGCGGCGATTTCCGGAGCATAAGCGAGATAGTTGATCCTTGCTTCCACTACTTCTATTCCTGCCATATCCAATCTTTCGGCAAGCTTCTGCTCGAGCTGCTCGTTGATTTCATCCGCATCAGACCTGAGCGTAAGTTCTCCCTCTGCTGCTGAATTGTTATCATATGCATAGTAGCCTGCAACCTGACGGAGTGCAGCATCGCTCTGTACGGACACGAAGTTCGCGAGGGCATCCATGCGGTTGTCGCTGTCGGTTACTGCTGATATATGGGCCTGACCGTTTTCATCCTTGGTTGTCTTCACAGCCTGTTTCGGGGCATCGATGTTGAATACGGCCTTGTAGATTTCTTCTGTCTTCACTTTCCAGACAAGAACGAGGCCTATCATTATAGGATTACCCATCTTGTCATTGACCTTGATAGGGTCGGCGTTGAGGTTACGCGCGCGCAGAGAAATCTTCTTTATGCTCATGAAAGGATTTATCCACCAGAAGCCCTCCTTGAGGAAGTTGCCACGATATTTACCGAAGAAGACAAGCACTCTTGCCTGATTCGGTTCAATGACCATGAGTCCTCCAAGAGAAATGAGAGCCGCCAGTATACCTGTTCCTCCCAATATGGCAGTAAGACCGGTACCTGTTGTGATTGCGTAGACGATGCCCCATATTCCAAGCCCGATAACTGCAATAATGACGAAGAGCATGATGAATCCGTTGGCTTTGAAGCCTTTGTACTCGAGATTTAAGTTCTGTTCCATATCCATTTGTATTAAAGTGATATCATAATGATATCGCAAATGTAATATATTTCTGTTGATTTACAATATTTTGTCTCATAAATTTACGTGACCTTTGTTGAATTTTCAGCTCTCCGCACCTTGTTACTTTTCAGGGGAGTACGATGATTTTTTACAAAAAATACGCATATTTTTATTTGGAATATTTCAAAATTAAAAAATAAGTCCTATATTTGCATTGTCAAATTAAACGTAGACAAAAGGAAGTGCGGTGGCAAAAGTTTCGCAAGCTCCACCAACCTTCATATATTTAACAACATAAGTCTTGCGAAGCTGAAATTCTGAGGCCTTTACGCCGAAAGCAAGTCCCCTTTCCGAGAAAGGGGATTTAGGGGAAAGGTAACGTAGACAAAAGGAAGTGCGGTGGCAAAAGTTTCGCAAGCTCCACCAACCTTCATATATTTAACAACATAAGTCTTG
>JAZSNZ010000134.1:0-7637 GCA_045536645.1 Acutalibacteraceae bacterium | reverse complement strand
AAAGACTTCACAAAATTCTCGATGACGGAGAGGTTGTTATCAGCGGCAAGGGCAAGCTCATCGGATTGCTTGTGCTTCTGCCTGTTTATCTGATAGGTCTCAACCTGCTCATTTCGGTGGTAACAGCTTTTGTTGAGGTGAAATTCGGTTATGTGCTCAGCAGCTTGTACTACAATCTCATCTACTATGTAGTAATGATGGCGCTGGTGCTTCTCGTTTTCGGAAAGTACCTCTGGGCAAGCCTTAAGCGTGCCATAGCACAGAGACCTAAGTACATCTGGCTTGTAACCATCTATCTGGGCTATTTCTCTATCCTCGCATTCAACATGGTCGGCAATGTTGTAGTAGGCCTTTTCAAGACCGATTCCACCAGCGTAAACCAGGATCTTGCAACAGGCTATGCCGAAGAATCCCTCGGACTTATGATGTTCATGTCCTGTATCTGCGCTCCCGTAATCGAGGAGGTCATCTTCCGCGGACTTCTCTTCAGAGGCATTATGAGCAGAAAGCATAAGTGGACCGCAGTCCCTGCCTGCCTCATTTCTGCTCTGCTGTTTGCAGGAATGCACGTTTTCCCTGCTGCTATCGCAAACGGAGACATCTCCGAGCTTGTGTACCTTGCAAGCTACCTGCCCATGGGTATAACCTTTGCTGTCTGTGTTTACAAGACAAAGAACATATTCGGCGGAATAATCCTCCATGCATTTAACAATACCGTGGCAATACTTCTTCCGATGGCTCTGCAGTATATCGTAAAAATGTAAATTACCTGACATGAAAAAATGCCATCAGCAACCGTCGCGAGCGGTGTGCTGATGGCATTTTTTTAAAAATCAATTCAGAATATCCTGATAGATAAGCTCCATGGTTTCAGAGCAGATGGTTCGGATATCATTGTCATCGCTGTAGTCGAGGGAACCTGTGGAAAGGATTACGACACCGGATTTATCCTCAAGATCATATGCCATAAGAGAGAAAATTCCGTATGCAGCACCTGTGTGATAATACATGGTTCTGTCGGGAAGAATGGTATCTGACTGACGAA
This sequence comes from Acutalibacteraceae bacterium, assembly GCA_045536645.1. GTDB lineage: Bacteria > Bacillota > Clostridia > Oscillospirales > Acutalibacteraceae > JAISGQ01. Next base: position 6,592 of record JAZSNZ010000134.1, on the reverse strand, counting down.
TGCCAATGCACTGCTGGAATTTTTTTGCTTTGATCTGAGGGGTATGGAACTCTTTCATGGTTTCCTCAGAAAGATAGCGCTTGCCGTTATATACGCCGTTGTTGACAAGTATGGAGGTTACCTTGGCCATGTCAACGGCATTTATAAGCAGGCCGCCTGCGGATATAGAGTAATTGCGGCCGATTTCATTCGTTTCCTTCGCCTTGAGAATTTCCTTTGCAGACTTATCAACAGTTCCTCGCATCATACAATCGGCCACATCGCTTGTATCTTTGAGCTTAGTCCCATCGAAGCCTGCATCGATTCCCATTGGATTGAAAAAAGCAGTCTGAGCGTAATCCGTAAGATATTGACCTGATGCGGTTTCAACAACTGCGCCTGCGACACCCATTCCGAAGTTGGTGTAATAATGCTTTGTGCCGGGTTCTGCGGATGTATATGAATATTTATTGTTAAAATCCTTTTTAAGCGAAGAGGAGAAGATAGTGCTTTTGTCAATAAAGGAAGCAGAGTGAGTCAGAAGCATTTTTGTCGATATAACGGAATTCGGATGCTTCGGGTTTTTTACGCTTAATCCGAGAATATCTCCGATATGGGCGTTAAGATCAAGTTTGCCGTCTTCAGCGAGCTTAACAGCCATCATTGATGTGAAAACCTTGCTGAGAGACGCAATGCGGAATTTTGTATTGACTGTGACCTTGCGTTTATCACTTTTGACCGAATAGCCGTATTCGTAATGATATGCAACGTCTCCGTCTTTGATTACAGCGATAGAGAGACCCACAACAGAATGCTCTTTTGCAATAAGTTTTATGTATTTTTCTGTGGCAGTACCGGAAAGACTTTGTACCTGTCCGGGAATTGGTTCCGGAATGGGATCAAACAAAACAGCTTCGAGAGCAGGATTGCGCTCCAGCTCAAGGCAGCTTGAGTACATCCAACCAACGGTTCCGTTATAATCGACTTTGTACCATTCTTTTTCGGTGGACAGAACAATAACCTTTTTTCCTTTTGTCAGATATCTGATAAGGGTGGAATCAGTAGATTTCTTTGCTCGCATTGCTCCGCTTTTTACACAGACAACCGCATACTGGTTCATATCTAGCTCGATGGGGGTACTTGATACCGTTGTGTCAGGTGTATTATCGGAAGCTGAAATATCAGCAGAGGAAATATCGGAGAAGGAGAGTGGGATATCGGCACTGCTGACATCAGAGGGGGTAATATAAACAGGTGTATTATCTGACGGCGTAACAAAAGGTTCCTTGCTATCGGGCAAAGGGGAAGTTCTGATGGGGAATACGTTTGCCGCAACATAGTACTGAATCACGGCAAGTGCTGCGGTAAGGAGCAGCAGGACAGGAAATTTAAATGTTCTGTTCTTCATATGTCCATACTCCGTTCTGATTATGAGAGGTCTGCATCAGCCGATACGCCGTCAGTGGAGGAAAAGAAGCCTTCGGGGTAATCAGATGGGCCTGAAATGCTGGGAATAGCATTGCCGACTGTATTGTTTACGTTATTCCACGCATTTTTACATTTTTCCCATGCAGCCTCATCCTTGAATACGGAAGGCATTTCCTCACGGAATGCGTAATCGCCGGCGGCAACTATTCTCATATAATCTTTGCCTTTTGTACCACGTACGTATGTATAGGTGGGCATATAGAAAGACTCGGAGAGACGGACGTAACCATCGTCATCACGAACCGCTTTTAATGACACAATCATACCTTCCTGAGTCTTGGGCTTATTCAGAGCGGTCTGATTTGTAAAAAGATTACCCAGAGAATAAATGACAAGTGCCTGACTTTCAACACCGCCTCTGTCAACAGTGAGCAGCTCGATAGGCTGGACGCAATGGGAATGACTGCCCATTATGACATCAGCGCCATATTCGCAAAGCTTCTTTGCAACTTTCTTCTGTGTGGCGGAAGGTGCATCGGCATACTCTGTGCCCCAGTGGATAGCTATAACTATAAATTCTGCACCATTTTCCTTCAGGGCATCTATTTTGGGTTTGATGGCGGCAAGCATATCCTTTTCGCTTTTGCCGCAGATATCAACGCAGTATTTTCTTGAACTGCCGACGCTGCCTTCTGTATAGCTTGCAAAAGCGGCCACGCCGACCTTTATGTTGTTGATTTCAACAACATAACATTCTTTGGAATCTTCCTTTTCAATATAACTTCCGACAGAATCCATGTCGGATTTCGAAACGTTGAGAAGAGTGTTCTTTACGCCTGTGTATCCTTTGTCACAGGTGTGGTTATTGGCTGTAACACAAAGGTCGACATTGATGCCCTTGAGTGCGGGAAGTATCTCATAGGGCATATTAAAGACAGGGAAGCCCGAAACACTTTTGTTGTTGCCGTATGCATCGGTAGGACCTTCAAGATTGACTATATTGAGGTCTGAAACAAGAATATCCTCAAATAAAGAAAAGTAATCGGTAAAATCATAGGTGTTTTTTCCTGTTGCGGAAGCTTCCCTTACTGTATCGTGAATAAGCACGTCTCCGCCCATCTGAATGGTTACACTGTCGGGAACAGGTTCAGGCTCAGGAATCTCTGTCGGAGAAGTTATGTCAGTGTCCGAGGACATCGGAACCTTGGCACCGAAGTCAGGAGTGCTTACAGCAGGCTTCTGCTCAGTAGCGACATGGTTGATTTCAAAATAATTGAGATTGTCCAGGACAGATATTGAAAGAGCAATAAAAAGGATAAATATAATAAATGTCTTTCGAAGCATATGGTTCTGATGCATTATTATTCCTCCGGAATATTTATGTCATAAGCATACAACTTTTGCGAAAATATGTCAATGAAGGAGGTGTAAATCAAGAGCTTTCAGCGAGAAAATCATTGAGCAGTTCATAGAAGCGATCAAAGGCTTCGGCTTCGCTTGTGGAATAAAATCGAATGATATGAGCCCAGCCGTGAGCGGATTGAATATTGAATCGGTCTCTTATGTAATCCTGAAAATCCGTCAAAGAGGCATCAGAACACCCCTCTTCTCTGAGACGGAAGATATATCCGCCTAAAAAGGCATTAAGGAGAGTGAGCGATTTCTGTCCCAGATAAACGCCCGGACGTTTCTTTATATCCATTAAAAGATTGTAAACCTCTTTATTCATAATTTTCTCCTTTTATATAAATACCTGATACCAGCCACAGCCTTCGTTTATCCTATGCTTTGCCCTTACATTCGAGCCAAAACAGAAAAGATAATCAGGCTTTATATTTTCTGCTGAGTAAATCACTGCAAAATTGCCCGCAGAATTGCAGAATGATACCTGATTATCACTGACATATACATAAAAGAGCGGAAAATCGCTGTCAAAGGAATCATATACAGTGGTAAAAGCTCTGCAGAATGCCTCATCCTCGAACCGACCTGATGCACCTGAGAGGCAGTAAGTTTTATTATCGCTGTCATATTCGGGGTAAAAGGCAAGCTCCGCATCGGAGTCAGAAACAGTTTCATTGTAAGCGCCAAGGAGCCTGTCGGCCACAAGCTGAAAATCGGGCATGACCTTGTTAAAATCATTTATTCTGTTTTCCTGAGCATTCCGATTAAGTGCGAAGAAGCACGCACCGCTGAAAATACCCACGGAAAGAGCGGCAATCAGTAAAAGCGTTGCTGAGAAGAGAATCAAAACTTTTCTCTGATTTTTCATTTCACACACCCCAATATCCGTTTTAGAATGAGTATATCATTTAAGACGCGGCATTTCAACAAACACAAATTGAACAATGCAAACATGAGAACATGCTAAAACATTACGAACAGCCAACCGGGAAAAATCCAAAAAGGGGACACCCCTTTTTGGTCGTTGAAAGGGGTGTTCCAAGAGGGGGGAAGAATCGAAACTTCCCCCTCTTGGCGCCTTCTTTCGTCCATTTCTTGGGCGTGCAAGAAATGGACATAAAAACAAAATCATGCATCTAAAAAGCAAACAGCCGAAGCAGTTTTTCTGCCTCGGCTGTAAAAAATTACTTTTCAGAGTCTATCCACTTCTGCCATACATCGGGACAGAAGCCCACAGTTGCCTGCCTGCCGTTTCGCACGATTGGTGCAGCCAGCAGCAGAGGATAATCAAGCAGCTTCTGCTCCTTGTCTTCATCATAGGCAAGGTGCTCAAAGTAGGTCTCCTCATAGAGCTTGCATTTCGTATCGACCATTTTATAAAAATCTCCGCCGAGTGCAGTCTTTACGCTCTTGTATTCGCCTGCGCTCATGCCCTTCATCTTAAGGTCGATGTACTGATATTTTATCCTGCGCTCCTTGAACCAGCGCTCGGCCTTGCCCGTATCAAAGCTCTTGGGCTTTCCGAAAATCTGAATATTCATCTTTTCTTCGCCTCAGCTTCGCAGTAAATGCAGCGGTAGACCTTGCTCTGGCGGTCGGTAAGCTTGAAAACATGGGGCAGCTCCTGCTCGGTAGTGGTGATGCATCGGGGATTCTTGCATTTAACAACATCCACGATCCTCTCGGGAAGCTCGATCTTCTCCTGCTTACCTACGATCTCGCCGTTACGAATCTCGTTGATGGTAATATCTGAATCAACAAAGCCCAGAACATCCATATCGAGAACTATCTCGCCGTCGATCTTGATAATGTCCTTTTTGCCCATTTTTTCGGAGGGTACGTTCATTATCATTGCAACAGGGCAGTCAAGCTTTGAAAGCTTCAAAAGCTTATATATCTCCATACCCCTGCCTGCCTGGATGTGGTCAATAACATAACCGTTTCTTATGCTGTCAACGTTCATTTATCGCACCTCCAAAAGCTTAAGGATCAAGGCCATGCGGATAAACTTGCCGTACATGGCCTGCCGGAAATAAGCAGCACAGGGATCTTTGTCAATTGCCACAGATATCTCGTTGACTCTGGGCAGCGGATGCATAATGCAAAGATCTGACTTTGCGCTTTCCAGCTTTTCAGGGGTGAGAATATAGCTGTCCTTTAAGCGCAGATACTCAGCCTCGTTGAAGAATCTCTCGCGCTGAACTCGTGTCATATAGAGAATATCAAGCTCAGGCAGAGCCTCCTCAAGGGAACGGGTCTCAACGTAATCGATGCCCTTTGCCTCAAGAATCTCATTGCGGACATAAGAGGGAATAGTCAGCTCCTCGGGGGAGATGAGCACAAACTTCACGCCCTCATAACGGGACAGTGCGCCGATAAGGGAGTGAACAGTTCGTCCGAACTGCAGGTCGCCGCAGATACCAACGGTCAGACCGTCAAAATGTCCCTTTTCCTTCTTGATGGTCAGAAGGTCTGTAAGTGTCTGAGTGGGGTGATTGTGACCGCCGTCGCCTGCGTTTATAACAGGAATGCTGACGTTGTTGGCGGCAACGAAGGCCGAACCCTCCTTGGGGTGGCGCATTGCGATGATGTCAGCATAAAGCTCGACAACCTTGACTGTATCTGCAACGCTCTCGCCCTTTGCCGCAGAGCTTGACTGAGCTTCGGAGAAGCCCAGAACACTGCCGCCGAGGTCGAGCATAGCCGCCTCAAAGGAAAGACGTGTTCTTGTGCTGGGCTCGAAAAAGAGGGTAGCCAGCTTCTTATACTTGCACTTTTCGCGGTAGTTGTCGGGATTTTCGATAATATCCTCAGCCACTGCGATAAGCTCATCAATTTCCTGTGTGGAAAGATCCACTATATCTAAAAGACTTCTCATGCCTTTGCTCCGTTCACAGCGAGATAATTCTTTATGCGCTGTACGTTCTCAGCATTCTTCTCGTCTTCCTCAAGGTACTCGATGATGTCGTAGACATCAACAACGGAGTATACAGGGAAGCCGAACTGCTCCTCAATTTCCTGCATAGCACCCTTTTCGCCCTGGCCCTTTTCCTTGCGGTCAACCATGACGAAGGTAGCTGCAACCTTTGCGCCCTCGATGGTGGAAAGGTTGGCCATGCTCTCACGTATAGCAGTACCTGCGGTGATAACGTCCTCAACGATGACGATCTCCTCGCCCTCGGTGGGAACATAGCCTACAAAGATACCGCCCTCGCCGTGATCCTTTACTTCCTTGCGATTGAAGAAGAAAGGAACATCGAGACCGTTCTTGGAAAGAGCAACGGAAACGGAAACTGCAATGGGGATACCCTTGTAGGCAGGGCCGTAGAGAACGGTGCGGCGGTTGCCCACCTTCTCAAAGTAAGCCTTTGCGTAGAATTCGCCCAGCTTAGCTATTTCGTCGCCTGTCTTTATCATACCTGCGTTTATGAAGTAAGGGATCTTTCTGCCGCTCTTTGCAGTGAAGTCGCCGAACTTGAGAACGCCGGCGCGTTCAAGAAACTGTATAAATTCTCTCTTGTAACTTTCCATTTATATTTCCTCCTTAACCGATAAACTCAGCGCAGCATCTCTCGTATGCTGCAACGGGGTCTTCTGCGGCGGTGATAGGTCTGCCGACTACTATGTAGTCAGAGCCTATTTCCTTAGCCTGTGCAGGGGTCATAACTCTTGACTGGTCGCCGATATCGCCGTCTGCAAAGCGCACGCCGGGAGTAACGGTCATGAATGTCTTTCCGCAGCGCTCCTTTACCTTGCCTGCCTCCAGCGGAGAGCAGACAAC
>JAZSNZ010000046.1:0-2632 GCA_045536645.1 Acutalibacteraceae bacterium | reverse complement strand
GGGGTGTACGGATTGAACACATGGTATAAACGATATGAATACAGAGGGACGATGGTAAACATAGCTGCCGAGCACAAGGAAGAGTTTATATGCTTGCTGAAACGAGGTGTGCTTATCTCGCTGCACAAAAATGGTATGTTGAGCATATCACAGCTCGAACAATGCCTTAACGCAGTAGGGATACAATGTCGATAATTTACACATTTGAACAGACGGTGACATATTAATAAAATGCAAGTAAGGGAGGATGAATTTATGGATTATTACAACAGATACAATACATCGCCTGCTGTGAGAACACAAAAGCTGCGAGTGGCTGCATATTGTCGAGTGTCAACAGACAAAAGTGATCAGGCGAATTCCTTTGAGAGCCAGAAGTATTATTTTGATGAATATATTACCCGAAGAAGTGACTGGACTTTATTTGCCATATACACAGACGAAGGTGTTACGGGTACAAGTGTAAAAAAACGTAATGGCTTTATGCGTATGATGGAAGATGCCCGCTCAGGATATTTCGATTTGATAATTACCAAAGAAATAAGCCGTTTTGCCCGTAATACCCTTGACAGCATTGCCTATACGAGGGAGCTGAGAAGAATGGGGATTGGTGTGTTTTTCCTCAATGACAACATAAACACCCTTGACCCTGATGCTGAACTTCGATTGACTATTATGTCATCGATAGCGCAGGAGGAATCCCGAAGAACATCGGAGCGTGTCAAATGGGGACAAAAACGCCGAATGGAACAGGGCGTTGTGTTTGGTCGCAGTATGCTTGGGTACGATGTGGAGAAAGGGCGAATGACGGTGAACGAAGAAGGAGCAGCGATTGTAAGACTTATCTTCCATAAGTTTGTCAATGAAGGAAAAGGTACTTTTGTGATTGCTCGTGAACTCCGTGAGGCTGGAATAGAAACATACAGAGGAATAAAAAGCTGGTCAAACACCGTGATTTTGAGAGTTCTGCGAAACGAAAAATATTGCGGAGACCTCGTTCAGAAAAAAACATACACACCGGATTTTCTTACACACGAAAAAAAGTACAATCGAGGAGAAGACGATTTTGTAATAATCCGTGATCATCATGAACCGATAATCAGCAGAGAAATGTTTGAGCGAGCCAACAGAGAACTTGACAGACGAGGAGGTAATCCTGCTCATTCTGAAAAGCACAGTGCCAGATATTGCTTTTCCGGCAAGATAAAATGCGGAAGATGCGGCAGGGCTTATGTAGCACGATATAAAACAAGAAAAGACGGGAGTAAATATAAAGCGTGGAGATGCAGAGAGGCTGCACAACACGGTAGTCCCAAGACAGATGCCCAAGGTAATACAATTGGCTGTCACGCACACTTTCTGCGTGATGAAGAAGCTAGAGAAATAATGCAGCAGGTATTTTCTGCTATCGACTTTGACCGTGAGCGAACCATCAGCAGCATTGTTAAGTTAGTTATGAGTGTTTTGCGAAGCGGTGCGGAAAATGATGGTGAGCTTGAACTACATCAGCTTGAACTCAGCCGACTTCGGTCAAAAAAGGATAGACTGATTGAACTGTATACAAACGGCGATATTGCGATGGATTGCTTCCGGCGTGAAAAAGAAAAAATAGAAGCCAAAGTGATAAGTCATCAAACTGTGACAGACAGAATCAAACAGCGGCAGACATCATCTGATGACGTAGAAGGTCTCGAGAGAGCGGTGCGCGAAAAGGTCAATGACATATTGGATGCGGATACAACAGGCGACGAACTGATAAGAACTGTTTTGGATAAAATGATTATCACCGGCGACCAAATAGAGGTGTCACTGTGTTTACTTCCGTATAAATGGTCTTTTTTTCTGTCAGGGGTTGCTAAAAAGCCGGAGCAGCCCCAAGAACGCAAAAACGGTACCGATATATTGGGCAAGACTGCAACAGATGTATGGAACACGACTGATACCGATGTAGGCACAGAAGAACTGGCTCACCTCGAAATCGTAAGTGCAATAGTGCATCAGCTTACAAAGGGACTCTCGGTAGATGAGATAAAGAGACAGGGATTTGATACCTACTTTGTCGATCATACTGCAGGTGTATATCCCCAGGCAGCCAGCGGAATGCCCTGGACTGCAGCAACGATTCAGAGCAAGGGCGATGCAATCACCGACCTTCACGAAGATCTGGCAGCAGAGCAGAAGGCCCGTACGACTTACGACAACATCTTAAGACTTGTGGATGATCCCGACGTTCTTGATCCTATCAGATTCCTCAGACAGCGTGAGATCGTACACTTCCAGCGTTTCGGTGAAGCTCTCGAACGGGTAAAGGACACTCTTAACGAAAAGAACTTCTATGCGTTTAACCCCAGCTTTGATTGCAACTGGCCGAAGAAATAATATGATGTTAAGCCTTCCTTTGCAGGAGGGCTTAACTTTTTTCTGTGTCTGTGATATAATAAAACAAAAATCAAAAAGGGGAACAGGAAAATGCCCATTCAGATAATACGTGCGGACATAACAAAAATAGAGGCCGATGCAATAGTAAATGCCGCGAACGAAAGCCTTCTCGGTGGCGGCGGAGTGGACGGTGCGATACATAAGGCTGCGGGAAAGGGATTGCTGGAAGAATGCAGAATTCTCGGCGGGTGCA
>JAZSNZ010000387.1:0-4838 GCA_045536645.1 Acutalibacteraceae bacterium | reverse complement strand
CTTATAATAATTGCCATCATCATATTAAATGCCGTACTGGGTGTATTCCAGGAATCAAAGGCCGAGGCTGCCCTTGATGCCCTCGGAAAAATGAGTTCCCCTCTCTCAAGGGTAAAACGTGAGGGGGAGGTCAAAATCACTCCTTCAGAGGATATAGTTCCCGGCGACATCATACTGCTGGAGGCAGGAGATTTTGTGCCTGCGGACGGACGACTTATTGAATGTGCCTCTTTCTGCTGCGATGAAAGTTCCCTTACAGGTGAAAGTGTTCCTGCAGAAAAGAATGCCGATGCTCACATAGATGTTACCTGTCCTCTGGGAGACCGCATCAATATGGTTTATTCCGGCTGCAGTGTTGTCTCGGGACGTGCTCAGTTTGTGGTAACTGCTACGGGAATGCACACCGAAATAGGCAGTATCGCAGGAATGCTTGCAAATGAAGAAGAGGAACAGACTCCTCTTCAGAAACAGCTTGCACAGCTCGGAAAGCTGTTGGGACTTGCAGCACTTATTATCTGTGCAGTCATATTTTTGTTCGGCACTTTTGTTACAAAGGATTGGCTTCACACCTTTATGACCGCTGTTTCTCTTGCAGTTGCAGCCATACCCGAGGGACTTACCACCATCGTCACTGTTGTTCTTGCACTGGGCGTACAGAGAATGGTAAACAGAAAGGCTATCATCAGAAAACTGCCTGCTGTTGAGACCCTTGGCGGTGCTTCGGTTATATGCACAGACAAAACAGGCACTCTTACTCATAACAGAATGACTCTTGTTCGTGCATGGTCCTACGATGACAATGCACTCAGAAATTTAAGAGATCTTGATCCTTCAACAGATAAATCAATTATAAAACTTATTCAGCTTGCGGCTTTATGCTGTGATGCTGTAATAGAAAAGAACGAAAATGGTGAGATAAGCGAAATTGGTGATCCTACCGAAACAGCTATTATATCAGCTCTCATGGAGTTAGGTCAGGAAAAAAATGAGCTTCAGAAAGCTTACCGCCGCATTATGGAACTACCCTTCGATTCTGACCGCAAACTGATGACTACCGTCCACACAACAGATTCAGGTATCATCTCAATAACAAAGGGTGCTCCCGATATTATCCTTTCCCGCTGTTCGGGCGTTGATAAAAATCTCGTTACGGCCATTTATGATTCCATGGGCAAAGAGGCTCTGCGTGTTCTGGCTATCGCCTGCAAAAAACTGCCAAAAGCTCCTGCTTTTCCTTCTGAGGAGCTTGAATGTGATCTGACTTTTATGGGGCTGGTGGGCATGGTCGATCCGCCGAGAGATGAAGCTCGTGCCGCTATCCGCACATGCCACGAGGCAGGCATACGCACTGTTATGATCACCGGTGACCATGCAGTTACCGCCTCCGCCATTGCAAAGGATCTTGGCATACTCAGCGAAGGCGAGGCGGCTATTTCCGGAGCAGATCTTGAAAAACTGAGTGACACAGAGCTTTGTACCTCAATAAGAAAATACTCAGTCTATGCAAGAGTAACTCCTGCTGATAAAATACGCATAGTCAAGGCCTGGCAGGATGCAGGAGAGATTGTCGCCATGACCGGTGACGGAGTAAACGACGCCCCTGCTCTCAAAGCCGCCGACATCGGCTGTGCCATGGGTATAACCGGCACCGATGTTGCAAAGGGAGCTGCCGACATTGTCCTGACGGACGATAATTTTGCTACGATCGTTTCTGCTGTCAGTGAGGGACGGGGAATTTTTGACAACATAAAAAAGTCGGTCAGATTCCTGCTTTCCTGTAATCTTGGTGAGATCGTGGCTGTTTTCTTCTGCATGCTTATTTTCAAGGTCTCCCCTCTTGCTGCAATGCATCTTTTGCTCATTAATCTTGTTACAGATTCTTTACCTGCCCTTGCTCTGGGAATAGAACCTGCGGAGGCAGATCTCATGAAGCGTAAGCCGAGGAGAAAAGATGAGGGGATTCTTACCAAAAACACCGCACTTGAAACAGCTGTTCAGGGCTTTATCATCGGCATTCTTACCATTATCTCCTTTGCCGTCGGATATACACTCAGCGGCAAAGATCCAGCCGTAGCCTCAACTATGGCTTTTGGCGCACTGTCCCTGTCTCAGCTTTCTCACGTGCTGACTGTCAGAACAAGCGGAACTATCTTTTCCGAATCCTTTGTTTCAAACAAAATGATGCTCTGCGCTCTGGCAGGTTCCTCTGCAATCACTCTGCTTGCCATGCTCGTTCCGCCTTTTATGAGAATGTTTTCTTTTGTTTCTCTCAGCAGCACTATGTGGTTCTGGGTGATTTTACTTGCACTTATGCCAATTGTCATAAGCGAAATATTCAAGCTGGCTGAAAGGCTTTACGACAGGTACACAGGATAGGCTCTTCATTGAACAAAAGAGACATTTTCCAAAAAGGAAAATGTCTCTTTCTTTTATCAGAATATCTTCATGTGGCTGAGCACTGCCTTTTCGGGGCCTGTGTAGCTGTTGTGTACTGCCGTCTTTTTTGAAAACCTTATGCTGCCCAGCACTTCGCTGAGTTTTCCCGAAATGGAGATACCTGTTACCGGGATCTTCTTTTCTCCGTTGCAGTAATACGCAAGTCTTACCTCTCCGCCGATATAATCATTGTAGATATCCACCTGCAGACCTGACATGGAGGCTACAGCCAAATACTCACCTTCGAAAACATTATCTACACTGCCTGCCTCGGCGCATATGCACGGCAATGCGCCTGTCGGAACTTCTGAGAGATACTGGCCGTATCGGTTGGAGCCGAAGTAGTTTATCACTTCGCCCTTGTCGATTATCTTTATACTGCCGAGGAACAGGCCGTCTGCGTCAAATTTGGAGCTTCGCACACTGCCCTTTGACTCGCCGGCCATTGTGATACTTATTTTGTCGCAGTCATCCGACGCCTGTATGCAGTCACCCTTTTTGTAAAAATTTGACTTTGAATAGACTGAGGCATAATTTACGTCATATGCGATTTCTGCAAAAAGCCCTGCAAGCTCCAGCTTATCAAGTATCACCTTGCAGCTGATGGCAAAATCAGGTTTAACGGCATCGTATCTTGCTTTTACGTCTTCCATTCTGCCTGCAATCTGAGCCATAATTTCATGCTTGTCGAAATTGCTGAAGTTATACTGCTCGTAAAGCTCCACACTCTGCTTTTCGCCGTTGTAGGTGGGGATTGCCTCTGCCATGGCGTCGTATTTTATCTGACTCTTTCTAAGACCTCGGCTGTTAATCAGCTCTTCCTTGTGTTTATTTATAAACACCTCAACAGAATTAAGTGCGGCATTTTCTACCCTGTTTGCCTCAAAGACCGCTTCAGCTATCATGGTTGCAAGCTCTGTGGGCTCATAATTCTTGAAATTGCTCTCTACCTCAAACTCGCCCTGTTCATCAGAGGGCAGCTCAAAGGATTTGTTATTGATGAGCAAGGCTTTTTTTACCGCCTCGTCTATCTTTTCCTCTATCTCAGCCTCAGTGGTGGAGGGATAAACGAAAAACTGTGCTTCGCCCTTGTATTCGCCGTGATGAGCATAAACGGTTATCTCTCTGTCGCAGGTATCGGTGCGCCTGACTGTCTCAAGTCTGCCCTTTACAAAAAACAGCTCACAGCTTTCCTTATTGTGGATGTTTATTTTGTAGTCGCTTACCTGATGATTTTTTCGTAGCAGTTCAATAATCTTATTCATCCAAGCTTCACCTTCACTTTCAATGCAGGGCCTCCGTCGCTTACTCTGACCCATTCCTTATATCCCTTTCCGCACTGACCTGCTCCGATAATTCTGAAATCATCAGATATCATACTTATTGACTTGAGAAGATCGGGTACATATCCGCTCATTACTACGGGCGAAACGTAATTATCGGTCAGCTTTCCGTCTATTATTTCGATGCCGTATTCGGCAACGCACTGGATCGCCCAGTTTTTCGGGTCCTCCATGCCGTTGTTGGTCTCAAAGAGCATATAGCCGTGATCGATGGAGGCTATCATGTCCTCCAGCTTGTCTGTTCCCTTCTCAAAAAAGGTATTGGTCATTCTGGAGTATGCCTTTCTTCTTGAGGATTCTCTTCTGCCATTGCCTGTAGGCGGCAGTCCGAGCTGTGTTGCAGAGGCAAGATCTGATATGCCCGTTATAAGGATTCCGTCCTTTATTATCTGTGTATCCCCTGCAAGAACTCCGTCATCATCAAAGAAATATGAGGCTGCACTGAGAACTGATGCTGCACCGTCCCGCATATTACAGATGGGCGATGCTACATACTTGCCTACATATTCCTTACCCAGTGCCCTGTCTTTTACGAACTGGTCGAGCTCCACGCCATGACCGAAGGCCTCATGGGCTATAAGGCCTGTTATGGATGGATCGGTTATTACATCGTATACTCCCGGCTCGATGGGTTTTGCAAAGGTAAGCTTATGCGCTTTGCTGAGCAGTCTTTCTGCCTTTTGGGGCAGGCTGCCGAGCACCTCGCTCATCAGGTGAGAATCAGCCCCCTCTCGAACCTGTACCATCTTGTCGTTTTCCCTGTACACCGCAAACATTATGCCGTTGACCCATGTGTAATTCTGGTCGAGCTCACGGTTTTCGGAGATAAACAGCTTTGATACCTCCAGAGAGCTTACCCCAACTATGGCATTGAGTACGCATTCACTCTTTTCAAGAAGCTCTGTGCAAAGCTTTTTGCAGAATCCGAGAATCTGATCTTCAGTGTAATTTTCAAAGTCACTCGGACGGGAAAAGGACTTTACAAGGGGCTCGTCGCTAAGCTCCACCCCATCGATGGCGTTTTGTATCAGCTTTTCATTGAGTATAAATGCATCACTT
>JAZSNZ010000277.1:0-27065 GCA_045536645.1 Acutalibacteraceae bacterium | reverse complement strand
GGGCACCGCTTTTCTCGGCGTATGCAAGATATTCGATGTTTCCTTCCGGGCCTCTGATGGGCGAATAATCAAGATTTAAAACATTTAGCCCGTTTTCATACATGAAATTAAGTATCTTATCGATGACCTCATAATGTATTTCCGGCTCACGAACGACACCTTTTTTGCCCACCTTCCCCTTGCCTGCCTCAAACTGAGGCTTGATAAGGCACATTACTCTGCCATTTTCGGAGAGAAGATTTCTGACAACGGGAAGAACAAGGGTCAGCGAAATAAAGGATACGTCAATACTTGAAAAGTCTATCTCATCTGGTATCTGCTCATTTGTGACGTATCTTATATTAGTTCTTTCAAGATTAACAACACGTTCATCCTGGCGAAGCTTCCACGCAAGCTGTCCGTAACCGACATCAACTGAATAAACCTTTACAGCTCCATTCTGGAGCATACAATCGGTAAATCCGCCTGTGGAGGCGCCTACGTCCATGCAGGTCTTGCCGTTGAGCTCAATGGCGAATTCTCTCATCGCCTTTTCGAGCTTCAATCCGCCTCTGCTGACATATTTAAGAGTCTCGCCACGAACCTCGATATTATCTTCAGGCTTGACCTCTTCCCCTGCTTTCAATGCCTTCTGATTATTTACATATACAATTCCCGACATTATCAGCGCCTTGGCACGTTCCCTGCTCTGAGCCAGACCACGTGACACAAGCTCTGTGTCAAGCCTTAATTTTTCTTTCATTTGCTTACCTCTCGGAGAATATCTGTAATTGACTTTGCATCAAGCTCAAGACCTGCAAGCGCAGAAGCAACTGCTGCGTGAGAAACAAATTTGCCATCTATTGCCCTGTGGATAAATCTGCCCTTGTAGCCTTTTTCAAGGAGTACAGAGCCGAAATATTCACCCACTCCGCCATGCTTCATGCCTTCCTCTAAAAATACAATGTTATCGTATTTCATTGCTTTTTCAAAGCATTCGTCTGCAATGCTGTTTACAAGCAGAAGCTTGAGGACAGATACATCAATGCTGTCCGTCTTAAGCTTTTCCTGAGCGGAAAATACAGAGCCTATAAGTCTGCCGTAGGTAACGGCAAGGGTTTTGCCGCCTGCATCTGCAAAAAAATAATCTTTATCTGACAATGTAATGTTGTCAGGTTTGAGCGCTTCAGTGCCTCTGGGAATTCTTATGGCACAAGGTCCGTTATAATCGGCACAGACCTTAAGGCAGTATTCTATCTCAGAAAAATACGAGGGAGAATAAACTCTGAAATTGGGTATGGGCAAAAGCATTGCCGCATCAAAAACGCCGTTGTGGGTCTCTCCATCATCGCCTACAATGCCTGCTCTGTCAATAACAAGAGTTACATTTTCTTTTCCTATGGCCACATCGTGAATGAGCTGATCGTAAGCTCTCTGCAAAAAGCTTGAATACACTGCAAAAAACGGCTTCATACCGTTTCTTGCAAGCCCTGCCGAAAAGGTCACTGCATGAGCTTCTGCAATACCAACATCATAAAATCTGTGACGAAATTTTTCCGCAAATTCATCAAGACCGGTACCTGATTTCATTGCCGCTGTAACAGCGCATATCCTCTCGTCCTTCTCTGCAAGCTCACAAAGTGCCTTGCCAAAAACAGATGAATAGGTCGGTGCGCTGAACATAGGCTCGCCGGAATCGGGGTCAAAGGCAGAGATACCGTGGAATTTGCGCGGTTTCTTCTCTGCGTGTGTATACCCCTTGCCCTTGAGAGTACAGATATGGATAAGCACAGGCCTTTCGAGGGTTTTTGCTGTTTTCAGGACTCTTTCAAGAAGCTGTTCATTGTGTCCGTCCACAGGCCCCATATAAGAAAGCCCCATATCCTCAAAAAGCGAGCTTTTATAAAGGGTGTTTTTTATCACTCTTCGTGAGGACAAAAGCATTTTATTAATCTTTTTGCCGATAAGCGGAATAGAGCCAAACACCTTTGCAACGCCCGATTTAAAACGGAAATATCCGTTTTTTGTTCTCAGCACTGCAAGGTGACGAGCAACAGCACCCACATTCTTGTTTATTGACATTCTGTTGTCATTGAGAATGATTATAAGCCTGTTGTGGCTTCGTCCTGCATTGTTAAGTCCTTCGTATGCAGGACCTCCTGTCAGCGCTCCGTCACCAATAACAGCGACTACATGTCCGTCATCACCGCTCAGTTTCTTCGCTTCTGCAAGTCCCATTGCGCCTGAAATTGAAACACTGCTGTGACCTGCAATAAGGGGGTCATGTATACTTTCATCAGGTCTGGGAAAGCCTGCAATACCGCTCTCGGTACGCAGTGTATCAAATCTTTCCCTGCGTCCTGTAAACAGCTTATGGGTGTAGCACTGATGTCCAACATCAAAAACAAACTGATCCTTAGGCGAATCGAACACACGATGCATTGCTACAGTAAGCTCAACAACACCGAGATTGGACGCAAGATGACCGCCCGTGTGAGAAACCGTTTGAATCAGATAATCCCTTACTTCCGCACACAGGCTGTCCAAGTTTTTGCTATCTATTTTTTTAAGATCATCCGGCGAATTTATGCCTTCAAGAAATTCATATGACATATGCAAGTCCTTTTCAGTTATGCAATCCTTGTTTCAAGCTCTTTTGCAAATTTAATAAGAAAATCAGCATCGGTAAAGCAGGAAAGACTGTCACAGGCCTTCTGAGTGTGCTCTTTTGCAAGCAGTATTGCCTTTTCAACGCCCAGCAGAGAAACACTGTTCGCCTTCTGTTTTTCTGCATCACTGCCGATAGGCTTGCCGACCTTTTCAAAATCACCTATGGTATCAAGAACATCGTCAATTATCTGGAAAGCCATGCCGAGTTCATAACCATATGTATCCGCAGCAGCAATCTGTTCTTCAGTGCCGCCCGAAACTATACAGCCGATGGAACAGGCAGCCTGAATAAGTGCGCAGGTTTTGCCCTTGAACATATTAATCATGTTCTCCATATCGGGCTCCTTGCCCTCAGATTCAATATCTATCACCTGTCCGCCTATCATACCGCACATCCCGCTGTTGCGTGCAAGCACAGAAATGGCTGCTGCCTTTCTGTCAGGTGCAATATTGTCTGCATTGGCAATAAGCTCAAATGCCATTGTCAGAAGAGCATCGCCTGCAAGAAGTGCCGTTGCCTCGTCAAAGGCCTTATGGCATGAAGGCTTGCCTCGTCTGAAATCGTCATCATCCATGCAGGGCAGATCGTCATGTATAAGAGAATATGTGTGAATGCATTCTACTGCACAGGCAGCAGGCACTGCATTTTCGTATTCCCCCGAGCACAGCCGTGCAAACTCAAGGGTCAGAACAGGACGCACCCTCTTGCCTGCGTTTAAAAGACTGTATCTCATGGCATTTTTAAGGGAGTCTGGGCACTGAGCCTTGGCTGTTGAAAAGTCGAGAAACTCATCGACCTTTTTGATATATTCTTTCATATACTCACTCATTTCCATCACCCTCACTGATTTCAGATAGTTTTGTGATTTTGGTCTGAGCCTCGTTGAGTGCCGATGTGCAGAATGAAATGAGCTTTGTTGCCTCCTCGTATAACTCTATGGATTTCTCCAATGCCGCACCTTCACTGAGCTGTGCGGAAATTTCCTCCAGGCGTTTTATTGCGTCCTCAAAAGTTATTTTATCCATTTTTGCTCTCCGATACCGTATTTATTCGGCACTGCGCAGTGCCGTCATGCATTTTAAGTGTTATTTCATCTCCGCAGTCGAGCTGACTGGCAGAATTTATTATTATTTCTTTCTTGTATACAACACTGTAGCCTCGCATCATTACAGCAATGGGACTGAGCGCTTCTATACCTGCGCTTATCTCACAGAGCATTGCTGTATTTCTGCTCAGAATAGCTTCGTAAGAGTTCTGAATCCCTGACGACAGAATATCAAGTCTCTGAGCACAGACATCCACTGCACTCATGGGACTTTTCATAAACTGCTGTGATGTAATAGCCGTCAACAAAAGTCTTGAACGTTCAAGCTTGTTCTTAACCGCGTTTCCAACAGAATCAGATAAAGAACCTATGATTCTGAGCAGTTTATCCTTATCCGGCACCGCAAGCTCCGCACCGACTGAAGGCGTGGGCGCACGAAGATCTGCGGCAAAATCGCAGAGGGTAAAATCCGTTTCATGTCCCACTGCACTGATAACAGGAATCTTTGATTCTGAAACAGCACGAGCCAGTTGTTCGTCATTAAAACACCAGAGATCTTCTATTGAACCACCGCCACGCCCGACTATCATAACATCGCAGGCGTTTTTGTCATTCATTTCATTAATCGCATGAATTAAGGTCGGTGCCGCATCTGCACCCTGCACAAGGACAGGAGCAAAAACAACCTCGGCACATGGATAACGTCTTTGCAGGACACTGAGTATATCTCTTACTGCTGCTCCTGTGGGAGAAGTGACTACACCCACTCTTTTTGGGAACTGAGGCAGGGGCTTCTTTCTCTCCTGTGCAAAGACGCCTTCTTTTTCAAGCTTTTCACGAAGCCTTGCAAATGCAGCAAAGAGAGCACCCTCGCCGTCAGGAGACAACTGTTCAACATACAGCTGATATGTTCCTGCCGCAGGATAAACAGACACTCTGCCTCTTGCTATAACATTCATGCCGTTTTCCGGGATGAATTTAAGCAGTCGATTACTGCCTCTGAACATAGCTGCAGAAATAGTTGAATCCTTATCCTTAAGGGAAAAATACATATGCCCCGATGAATGATGCTTGAAATTGGATATTTCGCCCGTGACAGTGATATCGGACAGTATCTCGTTACTGTCCAGCAGGCTTTTTAAATATCCGTTAACCTGTGATACTGTCAGTCTCTGCAAGCTTTTCACCTGCCTTATATGCAAGGAGAGCAGTTCCGCAGGCATTGTCAGTTGAATACTCCGGCTTTGCAAAGTATGCTCCGAATTTACCTGTAAACGACTCTCTGATAATTGAATTTGACATTACACCCCCAGCAAAAAGAAGCGGGAGCTTTTCATTTTCAAGAAGTCTTTCTGTCATCGCCTCAAGAGAGACTCGAACATATTCAAGGCAGGTACGGGCTATAACAGAAGACTTCGCACCGCTTTCAACAAGAGCACGGCACTTGTTTTCGACCCCTGAAAGACAGCAGTCGAGCCCTTTCATGGTAGGTCTGCATTTTATCTTTTCGCCGCACTGCAGTGCCAGCTTTTCGATATGTACTCCGCCCGGAAAAGGAAGTCCCAGCATATTTGCAGTTCGATCTATCACCTGACCTGCTTTCAGATCAAGGGAGCCTGCCAGCTTTTCAGCAGAAAACCCGAACTCATTCTTTGTAACAAGAAGAGCCTCGGTAGTGCCGCCCGAAACATGAAAAGCATAGAATCTGTCCCCTATATTTTCATAGCAGTCAGCCGAATAAAGCGCCGCTGCAATATGCCCTTCCTGATGAGAAAAACGATAAAGCGGTACTCTGTATGCAGCAGCGAGAGACTGTGCTATAGTAACACCGACCTCAAAGCAGGGCATGTAAGACCCCTCAACAGGTCTCGGCCTTGCAGAAACGCCAATGCATTCAATATCAATATCTGCGTTTTCAAGAAGCTTTTCAAGCAGCGGTGCGATCTGCTTAACATGGTGAAAAACTGCATCGCTCTGACGTACTCCAAGTTCACCTTCACGAACAGGCAGAAGCTGCTTGCGAGAGAGCATCGTGTGTGATTCGGGAAAATAAAGTGCCGTTGATGTAGTATAATTACTGGTATCTATACCAAGACAGGCCTTCATTTACTTTACCTCTTTTGAAATGGAGCTGAGAACACCGTTTACAAATGCCGCTTCCTCGGGTGCGGAATATTTCTTGGTCAGAACTACAGCCTCATTGATGGAAACTGCAGCATCGATCTCGGGATCGAAGAGCAACTCATAGACAGCAAGTCTCATGACAGATCTTGCAATATGAGATACTCTGCCGCTTTTTCTGCCCTTGACATGGCTGTTTATGGCTTCATCTACAGCATCAATATTGTCAAATACACTCTCAACCATCACTTTGACCTCTTCATCGAGGATAAGGTCACGGCTCTCAAGTGCCAGAGAAACTATTTCGGGAATTTCATATTCAGTGAATGATTTTTCAAAAATAAGCAAAAAAGCTTGCTCTCTGTTTTTTCTTCGGCTCACAGTAAAATCCTCCGTATGCAAGTGATTATGCGTGTTTTAGAATTATTTATCAAACATTGATATTATAGCACATAATGTATATACAAACAATATATTCATTATTAAAAAAATAAATAATAACACCCCTTTTACGCAAAATAAGACAAAAGGAGTGTTATTATGAGAAAAGTAAACTGCATATTTGATTCTGTTGATGAAGCGGAGCGAGCAAAGGAAAAGATATTAAAAGAATGCGGCGGTGACTGCAGAATAAATGAACACGACAATAACAGCAATGATGATTTTATTATTTATCCTGTTCCATCAAATTACGGAATGAATATATCTCCTCAGACTCCTGCAGATGCAGGTATATGGCAGACAATTTCCCCTGTTATACATGAAAAGGCAGGGAAGTCATCCAAGAAAAGGAAATGCACATTATCGTATATCGGGTTTGATGACAAAGCTAAAAAAGCAGAGGATATACTCATTAATCTTCGAGGAGAAAATGTACGCAACAAGCCGTTTCCCTGAATTTAAAATATCGTTTCGATAATGCGATCACACCCCTTCGGGGAATAGCAGAATGAATCAATATGATCCCCTGTGAAAAAGTACCGTGGCTTTTCGGGTGAAATCTCCGCACGGAAAGTATCCACCAGTACAAGCTTTACCTTCATTCTCTCCGGAATTATGCTTTTAATATAAACGCTTGCATATTGACCGACGGAAACACCTTCCCTGCACTCTGCAAGACCAGCAAGATTAGGTGCAATTTCAACGAAGATCCCATACTCTTCGATAGATCTTACTACCCCTGTCACTGTGTCTCCCACATTGAACATTGCTGCATTTTCGCTCCATGTACCGAGCAATTCTCTGTGGGATAAAACAACTCTTCCCTCTCCCTCGTTTTCTTTTACAATCGCTCTTATTTCCATGCCCACAGAAAGTCTGTCCCTCGGATGTGAAATTCGGGAAACGGAAATAAGATCGATGCTTATCATCGACGGCATTCCGCCGCCGATATCAACAAATGCACCGAAGGGTTCAAGATGTGTCACCGTTGCATCGATTATATCTCCTGCGCAAAGTCTGCTTATGTAATTATTCATGCAGTCCTCCTGCACAGCTCTTCTTGAGAGCATCGCATAAGGCACACCATTTATATCTGAGGATATGCTTTCGACATAAAAGCACACAGGCTTTCCGACTCTTGAAATAACAGCAATGTCCCTTACTCTGCCCTCTGCAATACCTCGTGCTCCCTCTTCACGGCGAATGATACCTTTCATACAACCAAGATCAACTATAAGATTATGACGACCGTCACATATGACCGCCTTCGCTTCCAGGATACGCCTTTCAGCCATAGCTCTTGAAAGGGATGAACACGAGGATAATGCCGCTCTATTTTCAGGTGTTTCAATAAGTCTTCCTTCAGGAAAAAACTTTTGCATATAATAAACCTCCCGCATATTTCTTGTCCGTAAAATATATGCGGGAGGTTATTCAATAATTACTCATATATTATGTCAACTTATTATGTCGATTATCACCGGTTTTACTTCAACTTTTTCTTCTGATACGGAGTACGAATCCTTAAGCTTTTCGGCTACGGCATCGATAGCTTCTTTTCTGTTCGTGTACAGTTCTGCTATTACATCGCCCTCTTCGATGAAGTCTCCGACCTTCTTTTTAAGAACAATGCCTGCGCCGTAATCGATGGTATCTTTTTTCTCAGCTCTTCCTGCACCGAGCATAACCGAGCATATACCTACAGACTCTGCATCGATAGCAGAAACATATCCTGACCTGTCGGCTGTAACAGGTGCAGAAAATTCACAGGAAGGAAATAGATTTTCATCGTATATCACGCCTGTGTCTCCACCCTGCGCCTCAATCCATGACTTAAATGTCTGTAAAGCTTTTCCGCTTGTCAGCACATCATCAACTCTTGCACGGCTCTCTTCACTGCTCCAGCCATGCACCAGTGAAAGCATTTCGGATGCAAGGGCAACACATACATCACGGAGATCATCGGGACCTTCCCCTCTGAGAACACTTAATGCTTCCATAACCTCTATGCTGTTTCCGATGCCGTAGCCTAATGGCTCGTCCATGTTTGTCAGAACAGCGCGTACATTTCTGCCGTTGTGCTTTCCGATGGAGGTCATTTTTTCAGCCAGAGCACGGGCATCTTCTGCAGTTTTCATGAATGCACCGCTACCGACCTTTACATCAAGAACTATAGACTTGGCCCCTGCTGCCAGCTTCTTGCTCATTATGCTTGAGGCTATAAGCGGAAGGCTGTCAACAGTAGCGGTAACATCACGCAGTGCATAGAGCATTTTATCCGCCGGTGCAAGATTTTTGCTCTGTCCTATTACAGCAATTCCATTGTTTTTTATAGTTGACATAAATTCTTCTGATGTCATTTCGGTGCGATAGCCGCGGATGGATTCCAGCTTGTCAATCGTTCCGCCTGTATGTCCCAGGCCTCTGCCTGACATTTTAGCTATTATACCGCCGAGAGAAGCAACAATAGGCGCAACAATAAGCGTTGTCTTATCACCGACACCGCCTGTTGAATGCTTATCGACTGTCTTATCTCCCAATGCAGACAGGTCAAGAGTATCTCCTGACTTTGCCATAGCATCGGTCAGTACAGCAGTTTCCCTGTCGGTCATTCCGTTATAAAACACAGCCATACATAATGCCGACATCTGATAATCGGGCACTGTACCATCAGTGTAGCCTCTTATCATTTCAAATATCTTTGTATTGCTCAGTTCCCCGCCGTCTCTTTTCTTACGTATAATGTCATACATTCTCATTTTTTCACCTCTTACAGCTCGATCGCTGTATCCAGTGCAATCTCCATCATCTGTCCAAAGGAGTTCTGACGCTCATCGGGAGATAATTCCTCCCCTGTGAGAATGTGGTCTGATATTGTACATATGGCAAGTGCATTCTTCTTAAGTTTCGCAGCATTCATATATAATGCCGCGGCCTCCATTTCAATAGCCATTACTCCCATTCTCGCCCACCTTTCGGTTGCAGTCTCATCATCATTATAAAAAGTATCAGAAGAAAGAATGTTACCGACATGGTATGCAGCACCGTGCTCTATGCAGCTTTTTACGGTCTTTTCAAGAAGAGAATAACTGCAAATTGGCGCAAAGGTACCGGGCATTTTGTATTGTGAAGCATAAGCTGAATTTGTGCATGCACCCATGCCCAGAACAATATCTCTGACCTTTATATCAGGATTTATCGCTCCTGCAGAGCCAATTCTGATTATGTTTTCAACCTCATAGAAAGAAAACAGCTCATAGCTGTATATGCCCATTGAAGGCATGCCCATACCGCTTGCCATAACAGGTACACTCTTATCCTTATATTTTCCTGTATAGCCCTGAATCCCCCTTACGTTGTTTACAAGTCTGCAGTCGGTAAGATAGGTCTCTGCAATATACTTTGCCCTGAGAGGGTCTCCGGGCATAAGTACAGTCTTTGCAAAATCTCCGACATTTGCTTTGTTGTGTGCGGTAGGCATATTATTTCTCTCCTTCCTGTTTTTCACGAATTAAATTTACTATTCTGCTTGTACCAAGCCTGTGAGCACCGAGTTCAAGGAAAAGCTCAGCATCCTCAAGCGTAGATATTCCTCCTGCAGCCTTTATTTTGTGCGGTGGCCTGATATGAGCGGCAAAGAGCTTTATATCATCAGCCGTAGCACCACTCTTTGAAAAGCCTGTAGATGTTTTGATAAAATCCGCTTCTGACTGATTGACAATCCCGCACATTTTTATCTTTTCTTCCTCAGTCAGAAGGCATGTCTCAATTATTACCTTGAGAACCTTTCCTCCGCATGCTTTCTTTACTGCATTTATCTCGTTTAAAACCTTATCATAATTTCTTTCTTTCAGGTCACCGATATTGATGACCATATCAATCTCATCTGCACCGTTTCTGACGGCATCCTCTGTCTCAAAGCACTTGGCTGCCGTTGTGGAATAACCATTGGGGAAACCAATAACTGTACAGATGGGAAGCTTTCCATTAACATATTCCGCTGCCTGTTTTACAAAAGAAGCAGGAATACACACAGAAGCCGTATGATACTTCATACCTTCGTTACAGAGCTTTTTTATCTGTTCCCATGTACACTCCTGTTTAAGAAGTGTATGATCGCAAGCTGAAAGTATTTTATTTATATCTTTGACACTCATTGGAACGACCTCGATTTTTGTTGATATTTTATTTTTGATATGCTATTATTTTATAAAAAGAAAATATAAGGCGGTGTATTATGGATAATTTTGAAGAAAAATTTCTGGAAGAACTGGCAAAAGCCAAAGCAAGACTTGAGGGAAAAGAATCTTACGACGATGAAGCTATAGAAAAAGAGTTCATTCCCGATGAAACACCGATAAAAGCTGAGACTGATAATTCCAAAAAGCCCAAAGCCGCTAAACCTGCAGCTGTGAAAAAGGAAAAACCTGCCGAAATAAAGACCGAAACATCTGTATCCCCTGCCACGAAAGCTACAGAAACTAAAAAAGCAAAGAAAAAGGTCAGCAGTGAAAAACCGGCAGTTATTTTTGGCTTTGCTGCGCTAATAATCTCCTTTGTATCTTCTTGCCTGGGACTTATTATCAATAATAATTCGCCCCTTTGGCAGACCTTTGATTCCTATATGCCTTTTGTATGTCTTGTGTTAGGTGCAGCCTCTGTAATATGGGGTGCATTGCTTATCAAAAACAACAAAAAAGGCACTCTTACCCTTGTTCTGGGCATTCTTGCAATGTTTGTCTCCATATTCATTTCAGCTATCAATTTCTAAAAAAACAGCAGGACTTGAGCTTAATTTATGTTTCAAGTCCTGCATTTTTTTATAGCTGAGCCAGAATGACCTCACCGGCGTCAAGGGAACGTTTTACATCTATCAGCCGCTGATTACTTGACCCTCTGAAAAGAAGTTCAAGACTTCGTTTTTCTATTTCAAATTTTCCATCGACCAGAACATTGCACATTTTAAGAAGTTCTGACCATGCAGGCCTGATTTCACCGTACTGCAGAAGCTGTTCGAATGTATAGCCTGTATAGGCAAAAACATCATATCCAAGTCCGATGACTTCCCTGACAAAATCAATAAGAGCTTCAGCCTGATCGAAAGGCTCTCCACCCGAAAGGGTAACACCTTTGAGCAGGGGATTTTTCTTTAATTGTGCAATAAGATTGTCCGTGTCTTCCCAGTATCCTCCATCAGGGTCATGGGTTTCGGGATTGTGGCAGCCTTTGCAGTTATGCCTGCAGCCCTGTGTGAAAACCACATACCTGAATCCCGGACCATCAACAATTGATTCAGGTTCTATGCCGGAAAGCTTTATCATGCTCACTTTTCTGTCGCCTCTTTTAATTAATCTTTGTCAGCCTCCATGGCGTTTTTGATAATGCTGCGTGCCTGAGCGGCAAAAGAGGTTCTGATAAAAGGATAAACATAAAGCACGGGAAAAATCAGAACACAGGATAAAATTTCAGGAATAAAACTTATTGCAAGCGAAATCACCTTGCCTGATTGTCCGTCCATCATTTCTTTTGAACGTGAAAAACATGAATTTACCTTTCTGAATCCTCCGCCAAAATCATTGATACTTACAAACAGGTACTTTGCAAGAAAATACTTGAGCATAAGCAGCAGATACATAATAAATCCAAGCAAAAACAGCAATGCAGCAACAATAAGATAAAGTACAGCCTTATTTCTGTCTGAATCAACTCCGCTTGCAGAGTACAGGGAAAATTGATATATAGATAAGCTCAACGCGGCAACCGGAGCAATGAATGAGAGAATTCCGCATCCGATGCGACGAATTGCCTGTCCGAATTTGAAAACAAGAAGATAAATATATGCGCTATTCGACTGGTAATAGAAAAAGAGCTTTGAAAGATAGGTTTTAGAGCCTTTTACTACACTATAATACCACTTTGCATGACCAAGCTGAAGAGGTGATATAATCAGAAATCTGAGCAGCAAAAAGAAAGTGGTAATAAGCTGTGCACTTAAAAAGCCTTTGGAAAGGATATGCTGAATAATTGCATCCGAAAATGCACTCAGACTGCTGAATGCAGACTCAGGAAGAACCACACTCTTAATAAAACCGTAGTCAGAAAGCAAAGAATTAACAAGTTGCTCTGAAAGATATATACACAGAGATGCCATGAGTATAATTGCCATGGCGGCATACGCCTTACTCCAATTCTGAGTCAGCTGAGCTTTTGAAGTATTTTTAATCGATTTTGATGAGTACAAAACATCCACCTCATTTCAAAATAAATTATAACAGAGCCGTTATTGTATTTCAATCGGTTTTTGTAGTAAAAGACTAAAATGTTAAGCCCTGAATATCCATATCTGATATTCAGGGCTGTTGTTATATGTTATTCATTTACCCAGTTTCGGCTGCGTTCTACGGCTCTATGCCACAGAGTTACCTGCTTTTGGGCTTCTTCCTGTGAAATACATGGCTTGAATACCCTGTCAAGCTGCCATACACTGCGAAGGTCTTCTATATCCTTCCAGACTCCTGCACCGATTCCTGCAAAATAAGCCGCACCCAGAGCAGTTGTCTCAACAAATGCAGGTCTTATAACATCATGCCCCAGAAGGTCTGCCTGCAGCTGCATGACAAATCTGCTGTTGCTGACACCGCCGTCTACTTTTATTTCAGTCAGCTCAATTCCTGAATCCTTTTCCATTGCCTTGAACAGATCGTAGCACTGAAGTGCAATGCTCTCAAGAACAGCTCTTGCAATATGCTTGTTGGAAGTTCCTCTTGTAATGCCGAGAAGAACACCTCGGGCATACATATCCCAATAAGGTGCACCGAGACCTGTAAATGCAGGAACGAAGCTCAGTCCGTAGCTGTTATCAACTTCTTCTGCAAATTTATCAGCCTGCTGAGCAGATTCAATTATATGCAGTTCATCTCTGAGCCATTTTATTGCACTGCCTGCATTGAATGCACTGCCCTCCAATGCATATGTGACCTTATCGCCCAGCTGCCAGCAAACCGTTGTCAGCAATCCGCTTTCTGATACTATAGGAGTATCGCCTGTATTCATGAGAATAAAGCAGCCTGTACCGTATGTATTCTTGGCACTGCCCTTTTCAAAGCAGCATTGGCCGAATGTTGCCGCATGCTGATCACCTGCAATACCTGTAATGGGTATCTCTGCGCCGAAAATCGCTTCAACAGATGTGCCGAAATATCCTGCACTTGCTTTTACCTCGGGCAGGGAGTCTCTGGAAACGCCCATGATCTCAAGAAGTTTATCGTCCCAGTCTCTCTTATGTATATCAAAAAGCATGGTTCTCGATGCATTTGTTATATCTGTAGCATGAACCTTGCCCCCTGTCAGATTCCAAAGAAGCCATGAATCCACAGTTCCAAAGCACAAATCGTCCTTTTCATTGAGTTCCTTTGCCTCAGGTACGTTGTCAAGTATCCATTTCATTTTCGTTGCCGAAAAATAGGCGTCGACAATAAGTCCCGTTTTTTCTTTTATATATGCATCTGTTCCATCACTCTTTAATTTTTCGCACAGATGTGCACTGCGCCTGCACTGCCAGACGATAGCATTGTATATCGGTCTGCCTGTTGATCTCTGCCACGCAATAACAGTCTCTCGCTGGTTTGTGATACCGATGGCAATGATCTCTTCTGCTGTTATTCCTGCATCGCTCATTGCCATTCGTGCAGAATTCATCTGTGATGAAAGGATCTCCATAGGGTTATGCTCTACATAGCCCGGCTGAGGGAATATCTGCTCAAACTCTTCCTGAAAGCTGCCTATAGCATTTCCTGACATATCAAAAATAATGCATCTGGAGCTTGTTGTGCCCTGATCCATTGACATAAGATACTTTTTTTCAGGCATAAATACGCCTCCTAATATATTTTTAGATAATTATACCATATAAAAAATATCTTTCAAGCGGGACAAAAAACCTTCCGTAAAACGGAAGGCTTTTAATACGAGTATATATCGAGCGGAGAGGTTGCAATTTCGATATCGTCCATGGTATCGATAAAGGAAAGCGCCTTTCCTGTTCCTGCAACGACACAGCTCTGAGGATCATGTGCTACATAAACATTGAGCCTTGTTTTTCTTGATATCATCTTATCAAGACCGTACAGCATCGCACTGCCGCCTGTGAGAATAAGACCACGGTCGTGCAGGTCTGCAACGAGCTCGGGGGGTGCTTCTTCTATGACGCTCTGTATCGCTCTGCAGATATATATGCACTGCTCCTCAAGAGCTTCGATGAGCTCGTCCGATGTAGCTTCCGCCTGTCTGGGCATTCCGCTTCTTGCGTCTCTGCCCTTTATGACAGAAGTTATAAGCTTATCTCTCGGCACGACACCGCCAATTTCTTTTTTGATATTTTCCGCAGTTCTCAGACCGATAATAAGGTTATGGTCTCTGCGCACCTGCTTGATTATCGCATCGTCGAGCTTGTTTCCTGCGTGCTTGACAGAAGTTGAAACAACAGTATTGTTAAGGGAAATAATACCGACATCTGAGGTTCCGCCGCCAACATCGCACACGATCTGTCCGTAGGGCTGGGAAATATCAAGTCCTGCGCCAAGAGCAGCTGCAATTACCTCATCGATAAGGCAGACCTTTCGTGCTCCCGCAGAACGCAGGGCATCAACTACAGCTCTGCGTTCAACTTCGGTTATACCTATGGGAACGCACACTACGACTCGGGGCATGAATATCTTATTTCCGCACACAAGACGCACGAGAGCTGTCAGCATGGCTTCAGCAAGGTCATAATCTGAAATGACTCCATCCTTGAGGGGATACACAACAGCAATTCTGTCAGAGGTTCTGCCAAGCATTCTGTATGCATCAGAGCCTATGGCAATGATTTCATTTGTATCTCTATCCACTGCAACAACCGCAGGCTCCTTGAGAACAATACCGCGGTCCGGCGTAAAGATTTTAACAACAGATGTACCAAGGTCGATACCAACATCGACCCCCATATCCAATGACGGCACTGAACTCACCTCCGTTTGCATTACATACAATTAATTATACTAAAAAACGGCTTTATGTCAACAATTAAGAGACATAAAGCACGTTTTTTATTGTGTCGAAAATGTTAATTAAGTGTTGCCTTGTGGAACACCTTTTTACCCTTCTTGATTACGACATGACCTTTTTCAAAGGCATCCTTCGATACAGTACCCTTTACATCAGCAACCTTTTCGCCGTCGATCATGACGCCGCCCTGTTCAACGAGTCGTCTTGCTTCGCCCTTGGACTTAACAAGGCCGCAAACAACCATAAGCTGAGTCACCTCGATAGCACCATCGACAAACTCACTCTCAGGTACAACTGTTGAAGGCATATTCTCAACATCGCCGCTGCCGC
This sequence comes from Acutalibacteraceae bacterium, assembly GCA_045536645.1. Lineage (GTDB taxonomy): Bacteria > Bacillota > Clostridia > Oscillospirales > Acutalibacteraceae > JAISGQ01. Next base: position 11,433 of record JAZSNZ010000277.1, on the reverse strand, counting down.
CGAAGATGGCTCTTGCAGCTGCTCTTGCCTTCTCAGCCTCCTCTTCGCCGTGAACAATCTTAGTTACCTCGTATGCAAGTATTTCCTTTGCATCGTTGAGCTTGTTGTCGGTCCAGCTCTCCATCTCCTTGATCTGATCAAGAGGCAGGAAGGTAAGGAACTTGAGGCACTTGATAACGCTTGCATCCTCGGTGTTTCTCCAGTACTGATAGAAATCGTAGGGAGAAGTCTTATTGGGGTCAAGCCATACAGCACCACCCATGGTCTTGCCCATCTTCTTTCCGTCACTGGTAGTCAGAAGCTGGAAGGTCATACCGTAAGCTTCTTTGTTTTCCACTCTTCTGATAAGATCAATACCGCCGAGAATATTTGACCACTGGTCATCGCCGCCAAGCTCCAGTACGCAGCCGTACTTCTGGTTGAGGCAAAGGAAGTCATAGCTCTGCATGAGCATGTAGTTGAATTCGATGAATGACAGACCCTTTTCAAGGCGGGACTAGAAGCACTCTGCGGTGAGCATTCTGTTTACAGAGAAATGCACGCCTATTTCACGAAGAAAATCGATATAATTAAGGTCATAGAGCCAATCGCCGTTGTTGAGCATAACGGCTTTACCCTCACCGAAATCAACAACGTTCTCCATCTGAGACACAAAGCATCTGCCGTTGTGAGCAATGGTCTCTTTAGTCATCATGGAACGCATATCAGAACGGCCTGTGGGGTCACCGACCATCGCTGTACCGCCTCCGATAACTGCAATAGGCTTGTGACCTGCCTTCTGCATATGGCTCATAATGATCATCTGAAGAAGATGACCTACGTGCAGGCTGTCTGCTGTGGGGTCAAATCCGATGTAAAATGTGACCTTTTCGTTGTTGAGAAGATCCTTAATTTTCTCCTCGTGGGTTGTCTGTGCTATCAGACCTCTTGCTTTGAGTTCGTCGTAAACTCCCATGTTTTTCCTTCTCCTTTCGGCATTACGGAGGAATATAAAACGCCCTCCGCATATTAATGCAGAGGGCGTAAATATACGCGTTACCACCTCAGTTTACCGACACCTCACGATATCGGCCTTAGCGAGTGACTTCCATCACTCTGCGCTGTAACGTGCGCTCACGAGATCTCCTACTGCATTTTTCAGAGATCCGACTCCGGGATGTATTTCCGCTGCTTCATTCACTGTCTTGCACCCACCAACAGCTCTCTGCAGAAAGAAAATCAGCGTACTTCTTCCCTTCAACGTCATTATTTGTATTTAATCACAAAGTAAATACTTTGTCAAGAAACAAATTAATTGTAGTAATCGTCGTAGAACTCATCGTAATCGTTTCTGTTGCCGCGTCTCTGACTCTGATACTGCTGCCTCTGAGGCGGTCTCTGATAGCCGTCACGACTGTAATCATCGTGGTATTTGCCGTCCTGATAATATCCCTCATCCTGATAATATTCATCATTGGGATAGTAGTTATCTTCGGGATACTGGGGAGTCGGCTCGGTATAATAATCATCGTATCCGTAATCGTCATCCACGAACCTGCCAAGGTCACGGCGTCTTGCAGGTGCGGGAGGTGGTGCTGCCCTGTACATATTGCCGCCGTAAGGACGATTGTAGTTACCCGATGGCCTGCTCTTGTTTCCGCCGCCCATGCTGGCAATCATGAATATACATGCGCCTATTACAACAGCTATAACAACACCTATAAGTACCCATATAAGCGGAGAAGTGCTTTTTTTGACATCATCGGGAATTCTGACCTGAGAGGATTCCTCAGGCTCACTGCTTACATCAATTCCTGCAGGAAAATCAGGGATATCGGTAGCCGATGTATTCTCCTCAACAGGATCAGAGGAAACCATGGAAGAAACCTCAGAAGAAACAACAGGCTCACCGACCGTGATGGTGAGAGTAGTGTTAATTGTTGTACCCGGTGCTGTTACGGAAATATTAAATACATTTTCGCCCTCGGAAAGCTGTACCTTCTCAAGAAATACCTTATCTGAATTAAGTTCAAGCTTCTCGAGTTCCTCGCCCGCTTTTCCCATCGACACAGCCTCTTCGCTTCGAGTTTTAAGCTTTATCTTGCAGGAGGTTGTACCTGTCGGAAGAGTATATTTATAGCCGGATTCATTTGTTCCCTCGGCTGATTTGGAATCAACATAAACATTTTCAAGCTTTGTTTCAAACACAGATTGTGCAAGATTAAATGTCAATGTACTTTGCTTGTCGTCTTTTTTGATAAGAATCGTGTATGTTTTAGTTTTATACTTTGTTGCAGCATCAAATTCAATTGTATGTGTGAAAAGACTTCCGTCTGCAGAAAATTCTGTTCCGTCAATGGTAACTTTTGCACCACTTACACTCTTGATATTGATTTCAAGACTGGTCATCCAAAGAGGTACCGAAACATTGGCGGTATACTTTTCTGACATTTCCGAATACTTTATCAGCTTATTATAAAGCTTGCTGTTTGAACCATAGCAGAACACCTGCGAAACAGTTACACCATTCTGGGGCGGAGTTGTTGTCGTGGTAGTGGTGCTCGACGTTGTCGTTGTCGTTGTAGTAGATTCAGAAGAATCATCTGTTGCATATACAGGAAGAGCGTTCGCAAAAAGCGAAGCAAACAAAACAGCACATATAATAAAAAAAGCGGAAATACGTTTGCTTGTGATCAATTACCATCATCCTCCATATTCCAAAATCAGGATACAAATTGATAATGTATTTTATCACAGTATTTCCATAACTTCAATGTATTTTTGATTAATAAACAAATATGTAATGCACTTTCAGAAAAAGTGCAGCTTATATTTTGTCCTTAATAGCCTTCAGGGCACCTTTTTCAAGTCTGCTGACCTGAGCCTGAGATATTCCGATTTCCTCTGCCACCTCCATCTGTGTTTTTCCCTGAAGAAAGCGAAGCGACAATATATTTTTTTCTCTTTTTCCCAGCTTTTTAATCGATTCCCTTATTGCAATCTCATCGAGCCAGTTACTGTCGTCGTTTTTATCTCCTATCTGATCTATTATAGAAATCGAGTCAGCGCCATCCGAATAAACGGATTCATATAATGATACCGGCTCAACAATAGCCTCAAGCGCCATTACTATATTTTCCCTTGGTAATTTAATATCGTCTGCTATCTCCTCTATTGTCGGTTCTCTGCCCAGAGTCCTGACAAGTCTTTCTTTTGTCTGCATGGCCTTATAAGCCGTATCGCGCAATGAGCGGCTGACACGGACTGAGTTATTGTCGCGCAGATATCTCCTTATTTCACCTATTATCATCGGAACTGCATACGTAGAAAAACGAACCTGCTGACTTAGATCAAAATTATCAATCGCTTTGATAAGACCAATACATCCCACCTGGAATAAATCATCGAGATTTTCACCTCTGTTGGTAAATCTCTGAACAACACTGAGAACGAGTCTGAGGTTGCCTTTTACAAGAATATCCCGAGCATTCATATCACCTTCCGAAGTTTTTTTGAGAAGTTCAGTTTTTTCTCTCTCGCTCAGCAGCTCAAGTTTGCTTGTATTTACTCCGCATACCTCGACCTTATAATATTGCATTGTCATTGCTCCCTGATATTTATTAATCTAATTATTGCCATAAATATAAGGGATCATTCAAAAAACGCAGCATCCGAAAAAACGAATGCTGCGTTTTTTGTTACTGTGCTCTGTTTGCAAATGGATGGCATCTGTCATACACATCAGCAAAGCTGTTTTTCTTGACTATGTTTGCATAAAGCTGAGTTGAGGAAATATCAGCATGTCCAAGCATAATCTGCAAATCATGAAGTGATGCACCATTCTGATAAAGGTGCATAGCAAATGAATGTCTGAGAGTGTGAGGCGTTATCTCCTTATCGATTTTGGCTTCTTCTGCATAGTTTTTTACAATCTTCCAGAAACCCTGCCGAGTCAGCCTCTGACCATTGAGATTAATAAACAGTGCATCGTCGCTGCTGTCAGACAACAGCATGGGACGGATATTATTTATATAGTAGCTCATTGCAGCTACGGCAGTCGGATGCATAGGCACAGTTCTGAGCACCTTGCCTCCGCGGCATATAATCTCGCCGCGCTCATTTTTGGAGCACTTGACATCATTTACGTTGAGATTGATAAGCTCTGACACCCTGATTCCGGTCGCATAAAGCACCTCAAGCATAGCCTTATCTCTTGCACCTTTTGGTTCCTCTGAGTTAGGCATGGAAAGAAGAAGTCTTATTTCCTTGTCATTAAGTATTTCAGGAAGCTTTTTCTCGGTTTTCTCAAGTTTTATGTTTTTGGCAGGATTATTGTCAATCATGCCCTTCAAAATCAAATACTGATAAAAAGATCTGATAGATGCAACTGTTCTTGTAATGGTAGATGTTGATTTGTTTGCACCTTTCAGTTCATCGACAAATCCTGAGATAACCTTTGTATCTGCTGCAGATGGCAGTACACCCACCTTGGATAAATACTCCATATATCTGGAAACATCTCTCGAATATGATTCAAGAGTATTATCTGCAACCGCCTTTTTTTCAATAAGATAGTTTTTAAATTCATTCAATAAAATATTTTTCATATTGAACCCTCCATACTTGCCTCAAAGCAATGCTTTGTATATTACAGCGGACGTGACATCAAGTCCTGCAGAAAAAACAACCAGAAACAAACACGTCATCAATGCTGAAAGCTTATTTTTTAATCTGAGTGCTGATTTATTTCCTGCCGTGCTCACTAAGGATGAAGATAAAATAAGAAGAGCAAGAGCAGAAATTATGAAACCGGGAATAAGAATAAGAACTGAAATACCCATGCCATGAATACCGGAGTCGCAGGCCGGATTGGAAATAAGAGCACCGCAGCATATTCCGTAACATAGAACTGCAAATAAATTCAGTAATACACCAACTTGAGAAATACTAAAAATACAGATAAAAAGAATAAAACATAAATTAAAAGTAAACGAATCAAGAAAAACAGTAACAGCATCAGCATTTATTCTGGTTCGAATAATACTGCCTGAGTACTCTGTAATAATCGTTCTTATGCTGTCATTGTTCTGAAAGAATGAGCCGATAACAAAGCCCGCCGCAAAAACAAAAGTAAAAAGAATAATCCTTAATTTAAAATTCTTATCAACCATATTCATAACACCTGCTTTCATAGTTATGTTATGAATAAGAGAGAAATATTATTCTTTTCCAAGTTCCTCTGCACGTTTTGTGCAGGCATCCATAGCAGATTTTATAATACCCTCAAAGTCAGATTCATAAAACTTTTCAAGAGCTTTTGCTGTTGTGCCGCCTTTGGATGTAACCTTGTCTATAAGAGTCTGGAGCTCATCACCTGATTCCAAAATCATTCTTGCACTGCCTATCATGGTATGCGCGAAAAGATGCTTGGCAATATCATATTCTACTCCGCATGATTGAGCATACTCGCATACAGCTTTAGCAAAAAGAAACAGATACGCAGGAGAAGAGCCGTTGACAGAAATAATTTCATTCATTTTGTCTTCATTAATAACAGACAGCTCACCGCTGCATTCAAACAGAGAACAAACCTTCTCAAAAATATCATCAGGGGTATTTTCACATCTGCAGGCAGCGGTTGCACCACATCCCAGAAGAAGAGGCGTATTGGGCATAAGACGAACAACTCGTGATGCCTGTCCTATGTAGGACTTGATTTTACTTATTGAAACACCTGCAGCGATGGAAACAAAAGTAATCTCCTCAATATCAAACTTTGAAACAGAAGATAAAATCTCATCATAATTCTGCGGCTTAACAGATAAAATAATCGTATCACACGACAAAATCAGAGAAGAAATATCAGGCGAATGATTTATCCTATGCACTGATCTGAATGCATCAATACCTTGGCTTGATATATCGTAGGCAAAAATATTTTCAGGAGAAATCAATCCAGATTTAATTACTCCTGATGCAATGGCTGTTGCCATATTGCCGAATCCAATAAAACCAAGTGTCATTATATCGCCTCAAAACAAAAAGTATTCTGTAAACCAATTTTCACTACAAGCTAATGTGTTCAATAAGATCGACACTTACAATATCTTGTATGTCAAAAATGTGGTTATTTAAAAAATGGCTTATTTTCAATGGTTACACGCATCATATTACCGTCTGTAATATTTTTTGCATTTTCGTAACCAATCTCTTTCATCAAGTGTATTTTAATACATTATTTCTGTTATGTCAACATCAATTTATGTAAAGTCGTGCGAGAATCGGCCATCATTTGCAAAACCTCACGGAGTTTGGAGAGCCAAATTCCGTGAGGTTTTGCAAAGTTTGTTTTTCTTTACTTTCTTCTTTTTCCACAACATCTTCTGTTTGCACTCAAGTATCCACCACAACATCCTGCCGCAACAAAAATTAACAATTTCACAAATGCTGTGCTTCCAAATTCAAAACTCTTATCAAAACATGACACTAAAATAATTATAAAAAAAATTATTATGCCGATTATTGCACCCACCAACAGGCCCCTTTTGCCTATCGAGCGAGCACATATATAAGCACCGATAAAGCATCCTATTGCCGCAGCTGCAATCGAAAGAGGAGAAACTGCATTTTTGGCAATACACTCAAGCAACGAAAACACGCACGAAATAATGCATATTATAATCAGTGTAACAACAGCCGCAATCGTTACGCAAATTACAATGTTTCTTATAAAAGAATTAACCTCTTTGTTTTTTCCCAAGCGTGACAATGACATAAGAATACCCCCTGCACAAAACATACTTACTTAACAGTAGTAAATATTATTCTGAATGCAGGGGGAATATTCTTAAACTGAATTATTTCTTAAGGAACCCAAAAAGGCCCTTCTTCTTTGCCGCGCCCTCTTCCTGAGCAACTTCTTTTATTGTGTTATTCTGGAGGATACCCCAGCGCATAATCTTGATTTTATTCTTTTCTGCACCTGTCTCAATAACGAGAGCATCGTCATCCTTTATGCTTACGACTCTGCCGCAGATTCCGCCGATGGTAGTTACATCGTCGCCGACCTCTACGTTCTTCTTCATCTGTTCTTCAGCTTCGCGTTTCTTCTTCTGAGGACGGATCATAAAGAGATAAAGAAGAAGGAATAATAATGCATAGATGATAAGAATGCCGCCCATGCCGCCGCCGAAAAGTGAGCCGAGGCAGGTTGCAGAAGCAGTTGTTTCTGCAGATGCTGCAGCATCTGCAGTACCGACAGTAGCCACTTCATTGAGTTTTAAAAGAATTTCTGTTGTCATGTTGTACCTCCAAATGTTTTATACTTATATTATTATAACAAATTCAAGTCAACAAAGCAATAGTCAATAATCAATTCAGAGCAAATCATCATATTTCTGTTTATCTCATACCCTGAATAAATGTAAAACGTGTCTGGGTCCAGTTCGTTTTCATTGCAAAATACTTGTTTACATCTGTGCTGTATTCAGGCGCAACGAGCTCCACGCAGAATCCCGGCTTTCCCGTTTTGTACCTGAACCAGTTTTCCAGTCCTCCTCCAAGATTTTTAAGAGGAGTTGCACCATTAAGACCATAACCGCATATATCCTGAAGTCTGTACGCAAGCTTTGTGTCTGTTTTTGTGATTTTATTGTATGCATCTGACCAGTATACAAAATACCCTTTGCAGTGCATAGAGAACAGCCACTGGAAGTCATTTTCCTCAACCAATTTTACTATAGTCTGAGTTTCAGGCTCTGAATTTTCACTATCACCCTTGTAAGTATTAATATCTGATTGAGTAACATCCTGCTTTATATTATCCCAGAGGAACGGGAAATTTCGATTTAGATTTACTCCGTTTGCATTGCTCTTGTACTTTTCTCTTTCATCATCTGACAGCTTGTCTGTGTACAGAGGCATCTCTCCTGCATTGCAGATGTCTAGGCCGTCGGGATTCATTGTCGGCACAATGTAAAGAGTATATTCATCCAGCATCTTCCTCATATTGTATGAGCCGTATTTTCCGCTGCTCGAACAGTAAGCTGCTGCATATTCCTCAATACAGCGCATGGTAAATACTACCGCAATATCTTCCTTCGCATGAAGACCTGCAACAATGCACGCTTTCTTACTTCCTTTTCCAAGCTTAAGAAGAAGGATGTCCTTTCCTTTTGCGCTTTTTCCTATTACTTCTGTAGAAATAAGCTCCGGATAAAATTCAGCAAGATAGCCGACTGCATCATATATGTCTTTCGATGTAGGAGGAGTTGTATAGTCAAATATCTGTACCGACACCTTGCAGGATGACTTCTTTCCGTTATATGTGCTAACTTCTATTGTCGCGCTGCCTCTGCCCTTTCCTGTTACAACACCGTCAGCAGACACTTCAGCAACGGCAGGATTGCTTGATTTGAATGTGTATCCGCTGCATGACGCGCCATCATTTACCTTGGTTTTGATTTTGACTGTTTCTCCAGCATAGAGGAAATCATCTCCCACAGATGCAGAAACAGATACAGGCGCCTGAGAAACGTTAACTGTGCACTGTGCCGTTACGCCCGAATATGCTCTGGCAGTAATCACACAGGTACCTTTTCCTTTTGCTGTGATATTTCCTTTTTCATCCACCCGGGCAACCGTATCATCACTCGAGGAAAAGGCAGGAGGTATTTCTTTGTATGAGTCTTCAGGAAGAGCATAACCGAGCGCATGCACTTCCCCTATTCCCATTTTGATTTCTTCCGCAGAAAGAGTTATATAGGTTGGCGACAGCGGAACATCAACATTGAAATAAACGCTTTCGCATCCATAAGCACTTATTTTTATCCTGGTTTTCCCCGCCGCCTTTGCAGTAACAGTACCTTCTTCGCTTACAGAGGCAACAGACTCATCTTCACTCAAAAAATGTATGTCTGCCGAATATCCGCCCGATACAGACGCCGATATCTTATCCGCCAGTCCTTCACCCAGCACAAAAAAGTCCGATTCCAAAGAAATTACGGAACGTGTAATTATACTGACAGAACACCTGACCACTGTTTTACCGTTTACCTCGCCCGAAACAACAACTTCGCCCGAAGAATCACACAAAAAGCTGTCCGCGGCAAGACTTACACTGTCATTATCAGAGCTCCATGAAATCTGCTCAGCTTCATATCTGCTATCGCCAAGCAGATCTTTATAGTATATGGTATCCCCGACTGTCAGCTCCATGTTCTGCATCAGGAGTTTTTCTGATATTTCCTTTTGCTCCATATAATCAATAAAATAAAACTGTCCGACAAAAAGAAGAGCTATAAGAAAGAAACATCCGAAGAAGCGCAAAGCTTTATTTATATTCACAAGAAATCCTCCGGTAGTCCAGTGCTCTTTAAATTTCACTCAGAGCCTGACTCAAATTCGGGTTGCTATTGTGGGAAGCAGTCTGTTGTAAAGCTCATCAAAGCTGTCATTATCAAGAGCATCGCGTATCTGGGTCATGAGAGCATTGTAGAAATGCAGATTGTGCATGACGGTAAGTCTCATGGCAAGCATTTCCTTAGCCTTGATAAGATGATGGATATACGCCCTTGAATATCTCTGACAGGTCGGGCAGGTACAGTTTTCGTCGATTGGCCTTGTATCGAGTCTGTATTTTGCATTGTTGAGGTTCATGATACCCATAGATGTAAACACATGACCATGACGTGCGTTTCTGCTGGGCATAACGCAGTCAAACAGGTCAACACCTCGTTTTACACCGTTGAGAATATTTTCAGGTGTTCCGACACCCATAAGGTATCTTATCTTGTTTTCCGGCATTTCGGGCTCTACCGCATCGATTATGCGATACATATCCTCTGCAGGCTCGCCGACAGCCAGTCCTCCTATGGCGTATCCGTCAAGGTCAAGCTCTCGGATCTGCTGCATATGCTCGATTCTCAGGTCCTCAAATGTACAGCCCTGATTTATACCGAAAAGAAGCTGATTTTTATTCAAGGTAGTCTCAAGGGAATTGAGCCTTGCCATTTCCTCCTTGCATCTTATAAGCCATCGTGTTGTTCTTTCACAGCTCTTTCGGGAATAATCGTATTTTGCAGGGTTTTCAACACACTCATCGAAAGCCATGGCGATGGTAGATGCAAGATTCGACTGTATTCTCATGCTTTCTTCAGGTCCCATAAATATCTTGTGACCATCGATATGAGAGGAAAAATAAACGCCCTCTTCTTTTATCTTTCTCAGAGGTGCAAGGGAAAAAACCTGGAATCCGCCGCTGTCGGTCAGCACAGGCCCGTCCCATGTCGTAAATTTTCTGATACCGCCCAGTGCCTTGACATTCTCGTCCCCGGGGCGAAGATGCAGATGATAAGTATTGCAGAGCTGAACCTGACAGCCGATCTCCTTTAAGTCCTGCGCAGAAACAGCGCCTCTTATAGCACCTGTTGTCGCAACATTCATAAAGCAAGGCGTCTGAAATGTTCCGTGGACAGTGGTAAACTCTCCGCGTCTTGCTTTTCCGTTTTTCTTTATAAGCTTAAACATTGTGCACCTCATGCATTTTATTTGATGCTTCGATCTCGAGCAAAGTTTTCTTTATTTCGATTCCACACGCAAAGCCGACAAGTCTGTCGCCTGCACCCACCACCCTGTGACAGGGCACAATTATCAGCATGTGATTCTTATTGCAGGCTCCGCCAACAGCACGTGCCGCCTTCGGATTTCCTGTAATGCGTGCAATATCGCCATATGTCATTGTATCACCATAAGGTATGTTTAGTAAAGCGTTCCACACATTTTTTTGAAAATCTGTTCCGAAAAATTCCACAGGAACATCAAATTTCGTTCTTCTGCCTTCGAAGTACTCATTTAACTGACTTGCACACCACCGCTGAAGAGCAGAAGCATCTCTATCGGAAACTGACTTTTCAGTCAGCTCCACCATGGTTATCGCGTTTCCGTTGTCTGTTATTTCGAGATTTCCTATGGGAGATGCAATGACCATAAAACTCACCTCAGTAAAACAGCCTCGGTATAGCACCGAGGCTGTAAGATATCATGTTAATTAATACATTCCCATGCCGCCTGTGGGATCAGCAGGCATTGCAGGAGCAGGCTCCTTTTTATCTGTAACGATGGACTCAGTGGTGAGTACCATTGCAGCAACGGAAGCAGCATTCTGGAGTGCGGAACGGGTGACCTTTGTGGGGTCAACGATACCCTCTTCGATAAGATTTACATACTCATCGGTCACGAAGTTGTATCCGTAGCTGACAGTGTTCTTTTTCATGATGGTATCAACGATGACAGAGCCCTCGAGGCCTGCGTTTTCAGCGATCTGACGGACAGGAGCCTCAAGTGCCTTGAGTACTATCTTTGCACCGATCTTCTCGTCACCGTCAAGGGAATCAACGGTTGCAGTAACAGCAGGGATAGCATTGAGCAGTGCAACACCGCCGCCTGCGACGATGC
>JAZSNZ010000167.1:0-2933 GCA_045536645.1 Acutalibacteraceae bacterium | reverse complement strand
GACAGTCGGTCTTAACGTCACGATGATTAAGGACGTAACACCGATTCCCCACAATGGATGCCGTCCGCCCAAGAGACGCCGCGTCTAGTCAAAAATTTACGGAGGTGCAACCTTAAATGGCAAGATATACAGGCCCCGTATGCAGACTCTGCCGCAGAGAGGGCAAGAAGCTCTTCCTCAAGGGCGATCGCTGCTATACAGATAAGTGCGCAATCGAGCGCAGAAACTATGTCCCCGGTCAGCATGGCCAGGGCCGCAAGAAGACTTCTGAATATGGTCTCCAGCTCAGAGCAAAGCAGCTGACCAAGCGCTACTACGGTGTTCTGAAGAACCAGTTCCGTCATTACTATGAGCTGGCTACCCGCAAGCAGGGCATCACCGGTGAAAACCTTCTCAGAATTCTTGAGAGCCGCCTCGACAACATAGTCTACAGACTTGGTTGGGCATCCTCCAGAGCTGAGGCTCGTCAGCTTGTTGTTCACGGTCATTTCCAGATCAACGGCAAGCGCGTTGATATTCCCTCCTACCTGACAAAGGTCGGCGAGACTATCTCCATTGCACCGGCAAGCAAGGACAGCGCAAAGGTTAAGGCTGTTCTCGAAGCAACCGCTGCAAAGCCCATTGTCAGATGGCTTGACCTCGACAGAGATAACCTGAAGGCAAAGATCACCGATGTTCCCAACAGAGAAGACATCGATCTTGAAGTCGAAGAAACCCTCATCGTCGAGCTCTATTCCAAGTAATCAACCGATTTCAGCTATTCTCGTATTTATGCGGTTTATTCCGCATAAATACCCCAATAAAGAATTATCGGAGGTTACACAAGAGATGTCATTTTTCCACATGACATTGTGCTATAATTACGACAAGGAGGGGTTTTAATGATTGAGATTGAGAAGCCCATAATCGAAATAGCTGAGCTGGCAGCAGACGGTACTTACGGACGTTTTGTTGTCGAACCGCTTGAAAAGGGCTATGGTACGACTCTCGGCAACTCGCTTCGCCGTGTTCTGCTCTCCTCTCTCGAGGGTGTAGCAGTTACCAGCGTTAAGATCGACGGTGTCCGTCACGAGTTTTCCACCATTCCCGGTGTAAAAGAGGACGTTGCAGAAATTATCCTCAACATTAAGGGTCTTACAGCTAAGCTTTTCGGCACAGGTCCGAAGAAGCTTATGATTGATGCTGAAGGCGAGAAGGTAATCACAGCAAAGGATATCGTATGCGACAGCGAGGTAGAGATACTCAACCCCGATATGCATATATGCACCCTTGCACAGGGCGCTAAGTTTGTCATGGAGATCACCATCGACACCGGCCGCGGATATGTATCCGCAGAGAGAAACAAGGCACTGTTCTCAGCGAATGTTGTCGATACTCTTGCAGTAGACTCCATCTACGCACCGGTCACTAAGGTAAACTACCGTGTAGAAAATACCCGTGTAGGCAATGTTACTGATCTCGACAAGCTGACCTTAGAGGTCTGGACCAACGGCACCATCAACGCACAGGAAGCAGTTTCACTGGGCGCTAAGGTTCTCACAGAGCACCTTAACCTCTTTGTGGATCTGTCTGAAAGTGTTATGGGTGCAGAGATCATGGTTGAATCCGCTTCTTCAGGCGGTGAAAAGATTCTTGCGATGACAATCGAAGAACTTGACCTCAGTGTTCGTTCATTTAACTGCCTCAAGCGTGCAGGTATCAACAATGTTGAGGACCTCATCAACAAGACCGAAGAGGACATGATGAAGGTTCGTAATCTTGGACGTAAGTCTCTTGAGGAAGTCCTTGGAAAGCTCAATTCCCTCGGATATTCCCTGAGAAAAGAGGACGAATGAATATGACGGGTCTATGCTCGGCAGAGAAAATGCCGATGGCATGACCATTAAAAGATAAACACCCAAAAAGGAGTGAATACGATGCCCGGAACAAGAAAGCTCGGCAGAGCTTCTGCTCACAGAATCTCCATGCTCAGAGGTATGGTAACTTTCCTGCTTGAAAACGGCAAGATCGAGACTACCGTAACCAGAGCTAAGGAAGTAAGATCGCTTGCAGAGCGTCTTATCACCGTCGCTAAGGAGAACAACCTCGCAAACAAGAGAAATGCGATGGCTTTCATCACCAAGGAAGATGTCGTTAAGAAGCTGTTTGATGAGATTGCTCCCAAGTATGAGGGTCGCAACGGCGGTTACACCCGCATCATCAAGACCGGTCCTCGCCGCGGTGACGCAGCTGAGATGTGCATCATCGAGCTGGTCTAAGCTTTATTAATCAGCTTAACCCCCGTGCCTTACGGCACGGGGGTTTTTGTCTGCTTATTAAAATAATATGACATTTTATTAAATAAATACCCATAAAGTTGAGTTTGCTGTGAAAGGGTGGTATAATCTGAAAGTCGACGAAAAACGACTTCGGGCAGTTTCCTGATATTGACAAAAGGAGGAACAGGTTATGAAGATAACTGACATAAAGACAAAATGGCAGAACAGAAAACCGCTGACAAAAAGAGACAAGACAATAATTGCTTTCGCCTGTGTTATGGCGCTGGTTCTGGGAGTGGTGCTCTGGGTCACAAATTATGTAAACTCAAAAATGAACCTTATAGATTACGCGTCGCTTGATGAAGAGTGGGTAGTTGCAACAGATGCAGACCTGCTCAGCGATTCGGATGAATTTGAGGAGATCGATGAAAATACAGAAATCGAACTGCCTGAAGACGAATTATTCAAGGATAAGAATGTAATAAATATCCTTCTGCTGGGCACTGATGAGAGAAAGAACAGCTTCTCAAATTCCGCCAGATCTGATGCCATGATGATAGTATCCATCAACAAGAATACAGACAAGATAAAGCTTGTATCTCTTGAGCGCGGAATGGCAGTAAAGATGCCAAACGGCAAGGTGGATATCCTTACTCATGCCTTCCATTACGGGGG
>JAZSNZ010000001.1:0-4641 GCA_045536645.1 Acutalibacteraceae bacterium | reverse complement strand
CATCATACCAAACATTCCCATAAATCCGACAGAGGTAAACAGCATTGTAGAAAGCCAGCCAAGTCCCTCATGATATCCCATGCATCTGGATACGATGGCATACCCTATAGTAAATATCGAAAGCAGAGCAAAGAAAATAGTGATAAACATTGCGATACGTTCTGCAATGTTTGTAAAGTATATGAAAGAATCCATAGCAAGATTCATTCGCTCATATTTATGTGTTATTCTCGGAGGTCTCTTACCTGTAGTGGATTTATAGGTTATATGCGCCGAGGAAAGTCCACAATTATGATATATTATCTTCCTGTAGGGGATATTTACATCCATTGAAGTGATGCGATTGATCCCTCTTCTCGAAAGCAGTCGGAAGGATTCCTGACCTATCTTCCCCTTCTTAAGTCCCAGTGACTTATTTATGACTCTGTAATAAAGCTTTGATGTGCTGCGAATGGGCACCTTTGTGGATGCAGCAACAATATCATTTCCTTCTATGCACTTTTCATATGCTTCAATTATCACATCGGAATCGTAATCGATGTACAGGTCATCAAATTCATAAACATAATCTCCTATCGCCATGTCACGACCTGCATTCATGGAAGTCTCCATTCCGTGATAGCGTCCCATTCTGATTATGCTGACGATGTAGTTTACAGGATTCTGTTTATAATATTCCTTAATAACAGCTACACTGTCATCAGAAGAATAATCATCTACAAAAATAACCTCACACTGCTTGAAATGTTCCTGGCACTTGTCCATAACCGTTTTAATAAAACCGGCTAACTTATTTCTGTCATTGTGAACATACGCAACAACAGAAACAAACTGCGGCTTTTTTACTACAGGTTCTTTCACAACAGACTCATCAACCTGATTAATAAGATTTTTTCTTCTGATTTTTTCACGTTTTTTCATCAATTACTCTCCTATCTGAATTGAAGTATAAATACTTCCGAAAAACGACCTTTCCATTTACTATCTATTTGTTATCTGACTACACAAAAAACAACTGTCAGAGCTTTGCCACTGCCAGTTGAGGATAAAACCATATTTGATATGACACAATCAGTAAAATCTTTCAGCCATCGTTGGCTTTGTTTGAAAAAAGAACTTTTATGTCCTTTTTATTATATCTAAATTGGTCTGATAATGTCAATAATTCTACCGCGCGATATTATGTACAAATTGTAAACAATACAACCTGATGTGTAAAAATAGAATAAAAAAAAGAAAAACATCACATATATTGTGTTGAATTGTACAGCACATCCTATAAATTACCTTAAACGATTTATCGTTTCCTTACATATACTCACCGTGATGATTATTCCGAAAAGATTGCCCATTACACAAAACAAAATCCCCTCCGTCTTACAGAGGGGATTTTGTTATATCAAATATGATATTAGTCGATGTTTTCTTCTTCTCTCATCTTTGCAAAGCAAGCGCTGCAATAGACAGGGCGATCCTCACGGGGCTTGAAGGGAACCTTTGCCTCGCCGCCGCATGCTGCACATGTAGCAATGAAGGTCTCGCGCTCGGGTCTGCCGCCGTTCTTTCTCGCATCACGGCAAGCCTTGCATCTCTGGGGCTCATTTACGAAACCCTTAGCTGCGTAGAATTCCTGCTCACCAGCGGTGAAGGTGAATTCCTGATTGCATTCTTTGCAAATGAGAGTCTTGTCTTCGTACATTGATTTTTACCTCGCTTTGGAATAAAAAGATTTTCGCCCACGGACGGTAATTACCCGTCATAAGTTCTGCACCTGCACAACCCGCCAAGGGCATATATATCGCTAACACCCAACGGATGTATAAGCCAACTTTACTGTTGTTTCTCCATCGCCGTTTTAAGTTTTCGGCGTGCGCGCTGCAGCGCATTATCCACCGCTTTCTCTGTTACGTTGAGCTCAGCGGCAATCGAACCGTACGATTCGCCCGATAAATAATGCGTAAGCACACGGTTTTCAGTTTCAGACAAAAGAACAGACATATATTCATATATCATATTCATCCTGTCTCTGGCAAAAACAGCAAATTCCGGCTCATAATTTGAATCGGCCGCCATCTCATTATCCTCAAGAGCGGAATAATCATGAAGTGCGCGGTTTTTAGAACTGCCGTGGTCCCGTGCAACCGAAGCGATACGGTTGCCGATACATACTGCTGCATATGTTTTGAATGATGCACCCGCCTCCGGTACATAGGATTTCACAGCATTGAACAATGCCATATATCCTTCCTGAAGCAGATCTTCAAAATCAACACCCTTTGTATGTGCGAGAGAAGCTTTTGCCACAATGATACCTTCGCATTCAGAGGCAATGGAATTAAATGCTTTACTGTCTCCATTTTTGGCAAGATCCAGCACATGCTCCATGCAGAGCTTTGCGAAATCGCCTTTGTCTTGAGTATTTCGCAATTATTCCACCTCTAAGAATACAACTTAACGTATTAAGAATACACCTTACACCCTGTATTGTCAACACATAAATTAACTAAAAATCAAAAATTGTTCAATTATTTACGGAAATTTGCTCAGTTTTTGTACACTGTGTGGTGTGCAACTCCAAACATCTCCCTGAACCAGTAGTACATGGTCAGATACCATGGAGTTTCACAAGAGAGTGCATATGAAGTAATCTCAAGCTCATTACATATCATTTTTGCTCGAAGCTGATGAAATCTGTCAGTTACTACATAAAAAGTTGTATAATAGTTATTTGACTTTGCTACGTCCAATGCATACCTGAGGTTTTCCCTGGTACTGTGCGACTGATCATCTATTTTTATGCGGCTGGCAGAAACTCCTTTTTCAACAAGATATTGCTTCATCACAATCGCTTCCGGCATATCTTCATCGCTGCCCATTCCACCTGTTACGATGCAGTTTACTCCCGGGTGAGTCAGAAGGTAATCCACAGCCTTGTCAAGGCGTCCCTTGAGCATTTTGCTCGGTTCTGTACCATTGACCTTGCAACCGAGAACAACCATTGTAACATTGTTGTTTTCTGCAGGTGCGGTATTGTTTGATGCAGAGATCATATGTCCTGATACGAAAGCAAAAGCCACAAAACCGACCATGGCAACAATTGCAATAACAAGCCAAAGCAGCTTCCAAAGTCTGTTTTCTATTGACGAAATAAAATCCCATGCCGATACTGTAAAAAAAGCAAACAAGCCGATAAACAGCGGTGCATACAGACCAATGCCTATTATTCCTTTTACAAGAGGCAGCAATGACCAGAAACAGAATATCATACATAGCACAACCAGTGCCTTTCTTATGAAGCTCATTTCGGAAAAAGGCGTGAATATACGGTTTTTCCTGTTACCACTGTTTTCCGTTACCACAATCTCCGGCAGTTTATTGTCTTCATTCCCATTCTCCAAAACCACCGGTTCTGCCGCTTTTTCACTCTCCACTGAAAAAAATACTATCGGTTCAGCCTCTATGTTTTCTTTTCTTACTTCCTGATATGCATTTTCTTTCTGCTCAGTTTCAACATCCTTGATTTTCCCCTCCACAGTTTCAAGTTCAAGTGCCTGCGGAAGTATCTTTTCAAGAAGGTCAGGACTTTCAGGCAATCTATCATTTTGTGTCGAAACGCGCGAGTTTTCACTCGCGCGTTTTACTCTTACCTTGATTACTTTACCCAAGGGCCTTTTTTCCTGATCTGTGTTCATAAAACAAGCCCCCTTTCTAAAAATAATCAGTTCTTTATTTTAACATCAAGCTGATTGAATGGAATTTCAATGCTGTTTGCATCAAATGCTTCCTTGACCTTTTCGTTAAGATCAAACTTTGCTGCAGAATAGTCGGAAGAATTGATCCATGCACGGACTTCGTATACAACTGCACTGTCAGAAAATTCTGCAACACCAATGACTATTTCACATCCGGTATCATTCAGTATGTACTGATTGCTTTCGTAAACTTCTCTGAGTACATTCTTGACAGTCTGTACATCTGCACCATATGCTGCAGGATAAAAGGAGTCAAGTCTTCTTACCTTTTCACTGGTGTGGTTGATGAGCTTATTCTCTGTAAGCTTTGAGTTTGGGAATACAACATGCTTGTTGTCTGCAGTTTTGAGTGTGGTGAACATAAGCTCAATATTCACTACTGTACCTGTACTTCCCTCTACCTCAATAAAGTCACCTGTTACAAAAGGCTTATTGAAAAGAATGAATATACCGCTTGCAAAATTCGAAAGGGTATCCTTCAATGCAAGACCGGCGGTGATGCCTGCAGCACCTAGTGCAGCAATCACAGATGTAATGTTTATTCCGAGCTGTGCAATAGCGGAAACAAGAGCAATGAGGATAAGGAAAGTCTTGACAACTGAATAAATAAAGCTTACTGCACCTTTTTCAACTTTGCTTTTGCTCAAAGCCTTACGGATTCCCTTTGCAATGATAGTAGCAAGCCACCATCCAACTATCATTATTGCGATGGAACCGAGAATGTTCGGTCCCTTTGTCTTGATCCATTCCCAGATATCGATTCCGACATTAGTGAAAAATTCACCCAGTGAAGCTAAAATCTTCTCAAAATCCATCTTTATTCCTCCTGATGATTTTTACTTTATAAAGCTTTCAAATGCCTTGAATGCCATATAGATATCAAACTTTG
>JAZSNZ010000153.1:0-3166 GCA_045536645.1 Acutalibacteraceae bacterium | reverse complement strand
CTTGAAAAGCCCTACGGCGTTATTGCTTCCCTCGGAGGTCAGACCGCTATCAACCTTGCAGCTCCCCTTGAGAAGAGAGGCGTAAAGCTCATCGGTACTGACAACGCAGCTATCGAGCGCGCTGAAAACCGCGACAGCTTCGAAAAGATCATGGAGCAGCTTGAGATTCCCCAGCCGAAGGGTCAGGCAGTTACAAACATCGAAGACGGCGTAAAGGCAGCATCCGAGATAGGCTATCCCGTTCTCGTTCGTCCCAGCTACGTTCTCGGCGGCAGAGCCATGAGAATAGTCAGCAACGAGGACGCTCTCAGACGTTACCTTAAAGAAGCAGTTCAGATCGACGAAGACCAGCCGGTTCTCGTTGACAAGTATATCCAGGGCAAGGAGCTTGAGGTCGACGCTGTATGCGACGGCACCGACGTATTCTGCCCCGGCATCATGGAGCACGTTGAGAGAACGGGTATCCACTCCGGTGACTCCATAAGCGTTTATCCCACCTTCTCCGTAAGCCAGAAGGCAAAGGACACGATTCTTGACTACACACGCAGACTGGGCCTTGGTATCGGCATCGTAGGTCTGTTCAATATCCAGTTCATCGTAGATGAAAATGACGATGTATATGTAATCGAGGTTAACCCCCGTTCCTCCCGTACCGTTCCCTTTATCTCAAAGGCTACAGGCTGGTCTCTTGCAGATATCGCAACTCTCGTTATCCTGGGCAAGTCTCTGCGTGAGCAGGGCATCACCGAGATGTATCCTGCTGAGAAAGAGCGCTGGTATGTAAAGGCTCCTGCATTCTCCTTCTCGAAGCTGCGCGGTATGGACGCTTACCTCTCTCCCGAGATGAAGTCCACCGGCGAAGCCATCGGTTACGACAACAAGCTGACCCGTGCTCTCTGGAAGGCACTTCAGTCAAGCGGTATGTCAGTAAAGAGCTACGGCACACTGTTTGCAACGATTGCCGACAAGGACAAGGAAGAGGCTCTGCCCCTTATCCGCCGCTTCTATAACCTCGGTTTCAACATCGAGGCAACAAACGGCACTGCAAACTTCCTGAAGAGCCACGGAATCAGAACAAGAAGCCGCACAAAGATAAGCGACGGCAGCGAGGAGATTCTCGACTCCATCCGCAAGGGCTATGTCACCTACATCATCAACACCCGTGACATCAGCCTGCCCAACGGCGAGTCCGACGGTCATGAGATCCGCCGCTGCGCTGTTGAAAACAACATCACAATGTTCACTTCCCTCGATACAGTGCGTGTTCTCCTCGATGTTCTTGAGGAAACCACCCTCTGCATCTCCACTATAGATTCTTGATAAGGATTTGATGCTATGACAAAGCAGGGTCTTTACACGATAAAATCAAACGAGAAGGTCGCCGCAGCACAGTATAAAATGGTGCTGCTTGGCGACACCTCCGCTGTGACCGCTACAGGTCAGTTCATAAATATAAAGCTCGACGGCTATTATCTGCGCAGACCTATTTCCGTCTGCGACTGGGACGCAGAGAGCATTACGATAATCTACAAGGTGCTCGGACGCGGCACAGAGCACATGACCACCCTTAAGGCTGGCGCTGTGCTCGACGTGCTGACAGGTCTCGGCAACGGCTACGACACCTCAAAGAGCGGCGACAAGCCTCTGCTCATCGGCGGCGGTGTCGGCTGCCCTCCCCTCTATGCGCTGGGCAAGAAGCTTGTTGCAGAAGGTAAGAAGGTCACTGCTATTCTTGGATTTAACACAAAGGACGATATGATTCTCAAAGACGAATTTGAGGCTCTGGGAATCAGGACCCTTGTTACGACCTTCGACGGCTCCTACGGCATAAAGGGCTTTGCAACTGCTGCCATGGAGGAAGTGGACGAGTACAGCTACTTCTACTGCTGCGGCAACGAGCCTATGATGCGTTCTGTTTACGCTTCCACAAGGACAAGCGGTCAGATGAGCTTCGAGGAGCGCATGGGCTGCGGCTTCGGCGCATGCATGGGCTGCTCCTGCAAGACTCTCTACGGCAACAAGAGAATATGCAAGGACGGTCCTGTTCTTGAAAAGGAGGAGATAATATGGGCAGACTGAGCGTAAATCTTTCAGGCGTTGAGCTTGATAACCCCATAATCCCCGCCAGCGGCACCTTCGGCTTCGGCTATGAGTTTTCTGAGCTTTACGATATAAATATCCTCGGCTCCCTCTCCTTCAAGGGCACTACCATGGAGCCGCGTTTCGGCAACCCCACTCCGAGAATCGCAGAATGTACAGCAGGCATGATAAACTCTGTCGGTCTGCAGAACCCCGGTATTGACAGGGTAATATCAGAGGAACTGCCGAAATTAAAGGCAGTTTTCCACAAGCCTTTGGTAGCCAACATCAGCGGCTTTGCAGTGGAAGAGTATGTACACTGCTGCGAAAAGATAAACGACCATGCTGATATTATCGAGGTCAATGTAAGCTGCCCCAATGTTCACAACGGCGGCATGAGCTTCGGCACTGACCCTAAAAACGTTGAGGCTGTCACAAAGGCAGTGAAGGCTGTTACCACAAAGCCTGTATATGTAAAGCTTACCCCCAATGTCACAGACATTGTTGAGATTGCCAAAGCCTGTGAAAGTGCAGGCGCTGACGGCATCAGCATGATAAACACCATGCTGGGCATGAGAATAGACCTTAAGACCAAGAAGCCTGTTATCAAAAATAAGATGGGCGGCTTCTCAGGTCCTGCCATTTTCCCTGTGGCTGTGCGCATGGTCTATCAGGTATTTGAGGCTGTTAAAATCCCCATTATCGGCATGGGCGGCGTTTCCTGTGCCGAAGATGTAATAGAAATGATGCTGGCAGGCGCTACTGCTGTGCAGGTGGGTGCGGCAAACCTTGTTGACCCCTTCGTCTGCCGTGACATCATCAATAATCTTCCCCATGTTATGGACAAGTACGGTATCAATAATCTTACAGATATTATAGGAGGTGCTCACTGATGGGCAGAGACGTTATCGTAGCCTGCGATTTTTCGAGCAAGGCGGCAGTTATGGATTTCCTTTCAAAGTTCGGTGAGAGAAAGCCCTTTGTCAAGATCGGCATGGAGCTTTACTACGCTGAAAGTCGGAGGCCAAGCGGTCTTAGGAAGACAAACCAAATGATCAACTCCTTGGCTCACAGAACGACATGGCTA